>NZ_MCTY01000216.1:0-38309 GCF_002873635.1 Shewanella sp. 10N.286.52.B9 | reverse complement strand
CACTTCCACTTCCACTTCCAAATAATGATAATTAACCGACCTAAATTAATAACAAAAACGACACAAATAAAACATTAAAAGGGTAATTTTAGCAACGTCTTAGGTGCTAAATCACTTTTCGTTAACTGAAGCTGTAAAAAATTAAATTGCGTACTCACCTCCTTACCACTACGCTAAAACACAAAAGTCACACAAAACACAGCATGAGAAGATAAATCATCTCTTCTGATGAATACATAGCAATAAAATCGCTTTTATGATTAATTTAAAGCAAAAAGTATTCGTTGCCATTAATTTATAAAGTACTAGTATGCGCGCTCTTCAATAATGTCTATAGAGTTATATCATGAGCGTAAAATCATCAGGCCAATTCAGTTCACGTATTGGTTTTATTATGGCTGCAGCGGGTTCCGCTGTCGGTGTCGGAAATATTTGGGGATTCCCAACCCAAGCCGCAAGTCACGGTGGTGGCGCATTCTTACTCGTCTATGTGTTTCTTATCATTGTTTTAGGTTATCCGATGTTAATGGCTGAACTAATGGTGGGTCGTCATGGACAATCTAATCCTGCAGACGCTATGGGCAAACTAGGTTCAACACCTAAAAGTCGTAATATCGGTAAAGCGATTGGTTTTATCTCAATTGTCACCGCTACGCTCATTTGTACTTTTTACAGTATTCTATCAGGTTGGTTTATAAGCTTTGCTGCAGCGCCAATTGCCGAAGTGATGGGTCAGCCCACAATCGCGAATTGGATGACTGATTTTTCAGTAAGTCGAAATCTCGTATTTACGGTTATCTTTATGGCCTTAGTGGTGTTGGTCATTCGCCAAGGCGTTGAAAAAGGCATTGAGCGTTGGTCAAAAAGATTGATGCCAGTTTTACTACTGATGTTAATTGCAGGCGCAATCTATATTCTTACCCAGGCTGGTGCTATGGAGGGGGTTAAAGCGTTATTCATCCCTGATTTTAGCCGCGTGACGGATCCTGAAGTGTTGGTAGGAGCATTAGGCCAAACCTTCTTCTCTTTATCTGTTGGTACAGGCGCAATGATGGTGTATGGCGCTTACTTAAACCAACAAGAAAATATCGGCAAACTCACCGCATATGTAACGTTAACTGACACCACAGTGGCTTTTTTAGCTGCGCTAATGGTTATCCCCGCTATGTATGTCGCTCAACATAATGGCGTACAAATTTTCGCAGACGACGGCAGTTTATTAAATTCAGACACCTTAGTATTTACGGTACTGCCCGCGTTATTTGACTCTATTGGCGGTATCAGTCAGTACGTTTTAGCCATTGTGTTCTTCACTTTAATGGCCATAGCAGGCTTAACATCTGCAATATCAATTGTTGAAGTACCAACAAGTTACATTGTTGAGAAAACCACCATGAACCGTAATAAAGCGACCCTACTGGTTAGCGCCGTGATTACGATTCTTGCCAGTGTGATTGTATTTAACTTTGATGCCTTATTTGGCTTAATTATCACCCTAACCACGGAACGAGCGCAGCCATTAATCGCCTTAGGTATTGCAATATTCATGGGCTGGGTTTGGCACCGAGATGGGCTACTGTCGGCTATCGCTAAGCAAGATGGTGTAGATGAAAACAGCTTTTTCTGGCGCGTTTGGCCAACCTATGTGAAGTTTGTCTGCCCAGTGTTAATCAGTCTAATAATCATGCAGTTATTCTTAGGCTAATCGCTAAGTAAAAATAAATAATGATAAAAGGCTATAATTTTATAGCCTTTTCTTTCTATAGAAATGACATTGTCATCCACTCGACTCAGTCATGACTAAACTCAGTTATTGCTAAACTCAGTCATTGCAAACTTAGTCATTGCAAGCCTCAGTCATTTCTAACATCTGCCCTTGCTAAACTGGCGAATGCAACACTAGGTTAGTCATAAAAACATCTACTGATACCACAATAATCACAGCTATAAACACAGCAATAAACACGAGCAGCAAGATAAAATATCTCGCTATCACCGCTTTTAATCACTCCCCACTCAACACTGTGTAAATAAACAGTGCAATGTTAAGTTAATACGCTATTATCACTAGTATTATCATAATGATTTTCACGATAGTTAACTAAGTAATAGCCGATTAAGTTTATCTGTCAGCGCTTTCAAAAGGCTGATTTGACCTCTTAAAAACCACAATAGAGAGAAAGCACTAATGACTGTGATGGGAATCATGCTTAAAGCAAATGAAATGCGGATAGTGACGTTAACGGGCACAAGAACAGCACACGAACTCATTAATCCAAAGTTCAATAAACTGGCTGTAGACAAGCACCCTCAGCAAGCGGAAGTGAAAATTCTGATAGAGCAAATTTCACAATATTGTGATGCCAATAATATTGAAAAAGTAGTTATTAATAGACGCTCTACAACAGGACAAGGTGCTGGCGGCGCGGGGACTTTTTTATTGGAAGGTGCTTTATTGGCGACAATGAGCCCAGCTATCGTTTTTATTCATCCAGCCACAATAAGAGCAACCGATAAACGAGAAGCAGACCACAAGTCAGCTAAACCTAAAACCGTAGATTTAGGCAAAGCTTATGATCTTGCTTATGAAAGTTTAGCCCTTAATTAAGCTATGTAAAAAGCGCTCTGAACGTGGAATGTAGTAATTATCATAGTCAAATGACATTACTACACTGGATGTTTTGGCTATGATTTCATCTCTAGGTACAAAACCAATCACTCGAGAATCAGAACTATGATCACGGTTATCGCCTAGTGCTAGGTAATGACCTTCTGGTACGGTAACCTCAGAAAAATTTGAAAGCCTAGAGCCACTATTACTGGTACGAACGAAATGGTTAACCGTGCTAGTTTCAGAGAATAACTGCTCAATTTTGTCCTCGGATGAATCAGTTGCACTTATTGGTTGATAGGCTAATGTCTTTCCATTAATGCTGAGCACATTATCCGTCAATACAATGACATCCCCTGGTATGCCAATGACACGTTTAACCAGTCTATTATCAGCAGCAGTAGATTCGAAAATAATAATATCGCCGCGCTGAGGATCTGCAATCTTATAAAGCGAAATGTGCGTAAAAGGTACTCGTAAATCATAAGCCATTTTATCGGCATACAATCTATCACCTTCAATGATAGTCGGTTTCATTGAGCCCGACGGCACGGTATACCAGTCTGCAACAGCGCTTCGAAAAACACACATTAACATGATAAATAACAATAACGACTTATTGGCTTTAATCGCTTTCACTACAGCATTGTTCATATATATTCCTTTTTATGTAATAACAAATCATTAACTTAGATTAGCAAATACCAATCAATAACAACATCAAGCTTAACGATTTTTAATCTAATATGTGCTGTGAAACCAAAGAATAAAATCTTAAATAGTGAAAAGTGAAAGGCGTAACATGAATGGGGATTAGCTTTGTTTGCTGCTGACAAAAAATTAAGGGAGAGATAGCTAATCTCTCACTTCCCTATTAAATCAGGACTTAATCTGCCCTTTTACTGATCCATTTAGCGAGAGGTTGAGCAGTCATCCCGTGTAAAATAAGACTAATAAACACAGTGCAAATCACCGTCATGGCCATAAAATTACCGCCGGGTAAATCCTTGTCCAGCATGATAATAACAAACACTATCGATGCAAGGCCCCGAGGTCCAAACCAGCCTAGAAAAATTTTCGAAGGGATATTGCCACCAGCACGGCCCAATGACAAAAATATCGGTAACATACGAACAATGGTCAAGCTGAGTAAGGCATAAATCAGCATAGTCCAAGTAAACTCGTGAAAGGCATTTCCAATGACAAATGCACCAAATAATAACCATGTCAGAAGCGCCATAATTTCACCCATACCCTCGGTAGGCAGCAATAATTTATGCTTAGTCTCTTTACATAAATGGCCAAACAACAGCCCACCAGTAAATGCCGCAATATAACCACTACCGCCTAACTCTTGTGAAATAGCAAAACAAGAAAGCGCTAAACTGAGTACAATATTCTGGCTCCAAACATCGGTTATCCAGCCTTTTTTGTGGCACAATTTTATTAAGCTAGCACCCATAAAAGAGGTGGTTAAGCCCACCACAAGCCCGATGCCTAATTCTTCGACTAAGAAATGAATTGCCAATTCTGACACATCACCTTCTGCCACTGTGCCAGCCGCTAACGCTAAAAACACGAACAAAATAGGCACGCATATACCATCATTTAAGCCACTTTCTATGTTCAAACCTTCACGTAACCTTGCAGGTACAATGGGGCTTGAAACCACTGCTTTACCTAAAGCTGCGTCCGTGGCGGCGAGCATGGTGGCTAACGCAGCAATCTCAAAGATACCAAGATTAGGAAACAGCACAAAACCAACAACAACCCCAAGAAAAATCGCACCAGGTAAGCCGTACATTAGCATTCGAGTGGGTATACTAATGTGCTTTCTAAGCACAGATAAATTCGAGTTTGATGCATCGCAAAACAAGACTATCGCTAAGGTTATGTCAGCAAAAACACGTAAACCGATACCGTCAAGATCAGTACCTAGCCAATTAAGCACCAAAGGACCCAGCACAAAACCCACCAGTACAAACACCATAGGGCCAGAAATCATCGAGCGTTCAAATCGCCCTGCGACCAAGCTGTAACATAAAGTAAAAACGGCCAAAATCGCCAACTCTATATACATTTAACAACCTCCGAAATGAGCATGAGTACAGTGAATATACGATAATAATTAAGTATGTTAATGGATTTACATGACGGAGTCTTCCTTAGGCAAACTCTATTTAGCTATTTTTTACAAATCAGCTTTATGTCTAGAATACTGGTGTCCAGAGAAAGTAAATAGTAGCCCAAAGCCTGTTAAGCTGCTTGGCGACTAAACCATTGTTGGAAATGAGGTCAGTACCCTTTTATTGAGACGAAAGGCAGACTAGGCGTCTTTATGACATGATTGCCTTAGTCCAAGCTAGCCATGAAATACATCGCCCAGGAAAGGCAATGCGAGCAAAAGGCCAATCATTATTAAGCCATAGTAAAATTGATTCATAAAGTGCTTGCTCTAACGCCAAACTATCATCGCGAACCCATAAATAGACTTCACAATCATATTCTGCTGATTGACTCGGATCGATATAAACACAACCAAGACATTTGCTTTTACTAGGATTTAAAACGGAGTAAGCAAATGCCTCTCTTGCTTCAAATTCTAGTTTGTGATTTTTAAGATCTTCAGTATTTTGTTGTAACGACATCGTCGCTTTTGGCCAATCAGAATCTAAGCCAAACGTGCCTTGCAGCCTTTTTTGGCTCGACATCACCGCCTCATAATCTATTCTAGCAAGTGCATCTTCGAGCATGGTTAAGTGAAAGTGTTCAGTGACCCATATTTTGGGTACCACAAAAGAATCATCGATGAAATTTGTCGGCATAGTAAGCGCTATCCGTAATTTATCCCTTAAACAAGTTAACCCAATGCAGCTATTAGGGATTGTTTAACGCTTTGCATAAGGTCGCTGCTCCACATAAGGGTATTTTTAGGTTTTTTCTACCACAAGATATGTGTGAATCTCTGGGTATTGGTCAAATTCTAAATGCCTGATAATACAACCAAGCTCAATAAATAATCTGACGAAACCATTGGTACCAAGTGATGAATAGTAAACTTCTAGCCCCATAAAATTATCCGTATGAAAGCCTTCTTTGTCTGTTCCACCAAATGAAAATATAAACACCCCACCAACATTTAAGCTTGCGACTATTTTGGTAAGAACGTTTCGTTGCTCTGTCAAAGGAACGTGCCAAATACTGTCCCATGCGGTGATAAAATCGTATTTTTCTGGCAAGTCGTATTCACAGATATTAGCTTGTATAAAGTGAATCTCAGGTTGCCGTTTGCGCGCAAGATAGAGCATTTCAGATGAAACGTCCAGCCCTGTAGGAACGAAACCTTCAGCCGTAAGTAACGCTATAAATCGCCCTGTGCAGCCACAGCCAATATCCAACGCTTTTCCGCGATTCTTAACAAAGCTTATTGCTTTCTTGTGTTGCACAATGCCATTACTCATATCGAATTTTTGACTATCCCAAATATGCGTAATTTGATTATAAGCTTTGCCAATATCTATCGGTTTCAAACAAAATCTCCCTTCTTTCGCAACCTAGCGAGGTAATATATCTACCTTTAATGGAAGTGGGTAGCCATATCGCTGCTGAGATTATGATAAAACTGGTTCAAATATGCATCATTAAGAATCATGACCCGCAAACATTCGCGCTTGCACTAGTGTACGCGTAATACACAGTCTCTTTGGCGTCAACATGATGAGGCGAGATGTAAAAGTACCTAGCATCACTGATACGCCAGCAAGTTCCAGAAACATTACGCTGCGTTTATGCGGCTTTTGGTCACACTAAAATCGTTATCGCTTTCAGTTTCACAGCCTGGATCACATGTTAATCATTTTTATATGCATTGATTTATGAGGCTGGCTAAGTCCTACTCACATATAAACATATGAGGTTTCAGTATGTAACACCTAGTGCAAAATAAATTGATACCATTATAAAAAAGCCGTAATCCAAATAAAGTCGAATTACGGCGCGATTAAAACTGTTAATCAATTTGGTTAAGTTGGGAAACCTTTCACTGTCACTTATATTGCTTAATTAATACTCGCCACTCATTACTGAATACTTATCAATCGTTATTTATTACTTGTCGTAAACCATTTGATTGATGGTATTAGGGTTAATGTCTTTAAATGTCGACGTTTCGCCATTAGTCCAACTGACCTCAACAGAATCAACTTGCTGACATTCGCCCAACCCAAAATGGATTTGTTGATTATAAGATTGCGTGTAAGGCGCACCAGATGCGCCGACTCGCCTAATTTGACTACTGCCACAAGCACTAAGTTTTACCAAAGCCCCTTGTGCAGTTGCTTTATCCTTTGGTGAGTTATTAACTGTTACTACAGTGAAGTTCGCATTCCCCGTATCGCGATTGACCGCTTGGTTTTTGTAAACATGCCATTGACCACGCTCATTTGCGTAAACAAGATCATTAAAACCATCTCTGTTGTAATCCACCACATCACTGCCAGAGCCTGCTGCGCCGAGCTCAAGTGATTTAATGCCATGGTGCGCTTGAACTGTAAATGTACCATCACCATTATTAAGCCAAAGTAGCTGTTCTGTTGCCTGAGACAAATCTCCTTGCTTAACCACAAACAAATCTTGATACCCAGAATTGTTAAAGTCTGCCACCGCGACACTTGAAGTATGCTCATTCATCACTAGATTAGCCTTAGCCATGACATTGACAAATTTTCCATGTCGATTCTCAAGTAACATGTCTTTAGGCGCAGGCAGTTGCTCTGTCGCGTCATATTGCTCAACACCTTTAACTACCCCAGTCGTTGGCGAGAAGGTATTTCCTGCGATCCGCCAGGTATCATTACCTACGTAACCAACATATAGCCCTTTATTAGGTAGTTTGTCAGGCCAGCCTAATGCATTACTGCTAACCAACTTGATGTTTTGTCCACTATGACGCTCACCTTCAAACTGGTACTTATATGCTCCCTCTCCTATAAACACATCTTGATTTGGATAAGGTGACTGGTAATTTTCTAATTCAAAAGTGTCACCAATGATTAAGTCCTCAAAGCGGAACTTGCCACGTTTAGTATAAAAGGCAAAAGTATTACTGGTTTTATCAAAGAAGGTGTCACCCGCTTCAAATGGTCTTGCTCTGGTAAGATAGAGGTCAAAGTCACCATCATTATCATAATCAATTTCAGCTATACCAGTGACATGTTTTATATCTTGAGCAAACACACCATTAGTCACTTCTGTGTAAGTTAAATCACCATTTCCCTTTAAAGCGATTAGCCGGCCATGACCGTATATAAATAAGTCATCAATTTTGTCATTGTTAAAGTCAGTAACTAGTACTTTTTGCCCATCCTGATAGGTTTGCGGTAAATCTGTCGCATAACTGAGATTGCCTTTACCGTCATTTTGATAAATAAAGTTTTCAGTCGTACTTTTGGGCTTTGGCCCCTTAGCCCGCGAGGGAAAACCCATTAATATTAAATCTAATTCACCATTGTTATTTGCATCAAAAAACTTACTGGTTCTGCCACGTAAGTTTTGTAATGGCGGGTTAAATTCATTACCTTCAATGATCGTTCGGCCATCAAAATGATATAGCTTGGCATTACGTGCATTGGAGCCTGAACCGCCTCCACGAGAAATTAAAATATCAACTTTTCCGTCTTGATTAAAATCTGCAACACCAATGCCATGCATGTCACCCACAATCAAATCATGACCTTTCGAATATGTGCCTTCATTGTTCCAATAAAGCTTTACTGAATATCCATGATCGGTCAGCAAAAGGTCTGGATAACCATCCTGGTCAAAATCGGCTATCACCGGATTATCCCATTTACGGCGATTAACACTTTCCAGTTTGATATCTTGGTGCTGGTCTGAGAATAATATGCGTTGATTGGTCACTGTGTCTGCTGAACCAGAGTCTTCAGTTGTAGTTTCACAACCTAACAAACTGGCAATAGCTAAACTGACAGCGAGCGCCGTCGATAATTTTTTAAACTGTAACATGAGTGCTTCCTGCATGAAGGGCCATGGTATTAACTCAATTAGATTGATGAGTTAATACCGATGAGCTTTAAAAGTGCATAACTAATGATATAAACACAATCAATTAAGATGAGTCAGAGTCAAATCTACTTGCTGGTAGAAAAGGTTTGATCGAAACGCGGCATGCCTTTTAAACGCCAATCTGCGCCTTCATAGGCTTCATGGAACCAAAGCGGTTGTTTATTATCCCAACTCCACTTTTCCATCTCACGTACCATGTCAATCAACATTGTTTTATGCTTTTTACTTAAATCATTGGTTTCATTTAAGTCCACTTCAACATTAAACAACTGCCAAGGCTTGTCACCCTGCTTTACCGCTTTCCATTGATTGCGGCGAACAGATGCATCGCTATAGCCTTTACGGTGACGTAAAACATAAAAGAGCTCATCTTTATGCGGATCTTCTCCGGCACGAAATGCAGGCCAAATATCTTTACCGTCTAACCTTTTTTGACTCGGAATTGTTATGCCAGCTAACGCTGCAAATGTCGGATATAAATCTAACGCTAACACGGGATGTTCGAAGCGCTGACCAGCAGCAACTTGTTTAGGCCAGTGAAACAACATTGGCGATCTAAATCCGCCTTCATACACGCTTCCTTTGCCTTCCTTTAACGGGTAATTACTGGCACCTTTGCTTAGCTTGCCTCCGTTATCACTTAAAAAAACAATCAAGGTGTTATCTAATTGATTAGTCTTTTCTAACGAGTCAACAACGCGCCCAATACCGCGATCAACCGCATAGACCATTCCTGCGTAGGTTTTACGTTTTTCATCGGTAATGTTAGGAAACATATCCATGTCAGATTGTTTCGCCTCTAAAGGAACATGAGGTGCGTTGTAGGCTAAATATAAAAAGAATGGTTTGTCATCGGTCGCTGCATCTTCAACGAAACGACTGGCTTCGCGAGAAAGCGCATCAGTGATGTATTCGTTTTCATCAACTCCTTTACCATTATGTTCCAAAGGCAAAATGTAATGATTGATATTGGTATTGCCCAGTTTTACTTGGTTAGCATATTGCGCTTTAAACTGTTCAGGAAAGTAATTATGCCCACCGCCAGTAAAACCATAAAAATCATCAAAGCCACGCGCATTGGGATGGAACTCAGGCGCTTCACCTAAGTGCCACTTACCGATTGCTCCAGTGTTGTAGCCGTTATTTTGCAGTAGCTTACTGATAAATTGTTCATTGGTTGGAACGCCAACAAATGAACCTTTGGTAGGTAAATTAAACTGAGAACCAATTTTATGTGGGTATCGCCCTGTCATTAACGCCGCTCGGCTGGGACCACAAAATGGATGCGCCACATAAGCTTGCGAGAATGAAGTCCCATTTGCAGCTAACTCGTCTAAGTTTGGTGTTGTAATATCAGTCGAGCCATTAAATCCAACGTCGTTATAGCCAAGATCGTCAGTCAAAATAAGCAGTATATTCGGCTGTTGCTGACTGGTATGCGCAGTTGCTGCAGCGATAGCTGGTACAGCAGTGACCGAGGTTGACACTAGCATGGCTAATGATGATAAAACGCCCAAAACATTAACCTTGACCTTAGCTTCCCTTTTTAAATTCAAGTGCTGATACGGGCTTAATGTTGAACTTGTAGTAAGTAATCTATTCATAACATCCATTTCTCTAATTACTGCAATTATCATTAATCATGCTTTATAAACTGAGCGAGTATTAATTTAGCTTGTATTAACTTATTACGTATTAAACGCTCGAAGCCTTTACCGTCACTAAAGTAAATTATCACTACTAGAACTAAGTTACTTAATTCATTTAATAAAATATGATCATTTATTTTGCTTAACGCGATACAAACGGCATTATAAATGTCGTTTGCCTGTACAATTTTATGTAGCAAATCTAGCTACTGAGATGTGAAAACTCTCACATTAAAACTCCTGCAAAAACTCATACACATGCTTAAAGTTTTATACCGGCTGCAACCTTATACTTGCCGACTAAACATGTATCGAATTAGCCTTATGCATATACCCCTGATTCGAATAGCACCTGAGTCAAATAGCGCCTGAATCAAATAGCACTTTATTCAAATAGCCCCTGATTCAAAAAGAATGTGCTCTACCATGTCACGCTGCTGCGCAGTATTTAATTGATCGGTTCTTTGGTAATGCAATTCTTCTAATGCACTGAGTAATTGCGGATCGGTTAATTGTCTTTTTCCTATGACATCTAAAGCCATATCAATGACCGCATCTGAGGGATCTGATAGCGCATCCGTTAATAACATCACTTCATCGTCCCTTGAAACCACACCAATCACTTCAATGGCTGCAGCACGAACATTGTCATAAGGAGAATAATAAAATTGCTGATACGCTTGATTGAATTGCTGCTTTTTCTCTTCAGTCATGTAACTGACTTGGCTAGTCAGCTTTATGCTGTCAGTTAATATATTGGGATCTGTTATATTGACTAAATTCTGTCTTAATTGTTGTCGCTGTTCTGGCAATAACTTATGTGAATAATTTTGTTGGTATAGTTGATTCGCAATAACATCATTTGGATTTTCAATTAAAAACTCAAATATCCCCTCTTCTAAACCTTCAGACTCAACAGCCGCTATCGACAATATGGCTGTTATCGCCATTTGTTTAATCGCTGAATTTTGCAGTGAATTAATATCACTCATCAACTGATAAAATTCAGTATTAGAAGATAAATCCCATTGTTGATCATACAATGATGAAATCAGCTGGCATTGCTCAACTGTCATTGCCTCACTGGATACAGCATCTAGATTATCGATAATCATTGGCTGCGGTTTGTTATTTGTTACCCTAATCAAGTTTGAGTCATCAGTTAACTGAGCTGGGTTCTCTTGGTTTGGGTTTGGGTTTGAGTTTTGTAATTGGCCTTGGTTTTGGTCACGTTCTTGATATTCACTTGCATATCTAGATGAAGCGCTATTAGTTAAATCATTAAAGAAGAACCCAAACAGAAAACCAATAAACATCATGCATACTGAAAATAACAAGGCTGCTGCGATTTGTTTATTAGTTCTAATATTAAACACTAAATTTGCCTGATGATTTAACACTGCATTCCCCTTTTCATGACCCACTCAACAATATGACTATTAATGTTTATAGTGTTTGAGCGGCGAATCACTCACTGCTCAAACACTTTTATCAACGTAATGACCAAGCTAAGGCTTAATCTAAGCTTATTTGTTAATCCACACTGTCGCGGCTTTGTCATTTAGTTTGACGGCATCTTCACGGTAAAAGACTTTCGTTGCACGTTCGTAATTGCCCGTTTTTGTAATATTGGCATTTGAAATATCAATACCAAAACGCCCTTTTACAGCTGTGCCAACATTGTTTTTGTTAAGCGCAGAAGCCAACAATACTGGTGCAATTGGCTTGGTATGCCAGCGACGACCAGAAGGATCGTTCGGGAAATCAGCAATCTTAGTTCTGCCCGCACTTTCACTTGGTTCGACAAAGTATTGTGACGACGCGCCAATATCAGCTAACGGCGTGTTTTTAGTTTTAGTCAGAGATATGCGGCCAGTGAACTTAGTGCGCTCAAAATAACCACGGCTAAAGGTGCTAGAGTCACTTGAGTTGCTCATTATGGTAAATGCACTGTTTACACCACGGATATTGGTGCCGGTGATATCAGAACAAATCTTTTGATGCGGTTTTAGAAACAAAGCAGCCATACCTTCAGTGTTTTCAATATCAATCATTTTGATATCTGCAATATTACCGACGCGGGGACCTGCTTGGTTTAAGTAATCTGATGGTCTGCCACTACCAGGCTCTAAACGAATGGTTAAACCCCCTTCAGCATCTAAGTTCTTTAGACGCATCTGCTTACCGCTGAATAGTTGGATCAATGCGTAACCTGCTGCCACCTTTGTAGCAGAGATATTTTCGACAACACCCTTTTGCGGAATCCGACCATAAGTCGCATTGTTAGCCACTGTTCTAGCGTCACTATCAGCAACCATAAATAGTGATGGGAAAATAGAATAGTTATCCTTGATATCAAAATTTGATAACGCAAAGTTCTTCACA
Organism: Shewanella sp. 10N.286.52.B9; assembly: GCF_002873635.1. Lineage (NCBI taxonomy): Bacteria > Pseudomonadati > Pseudomonadota > Gammaproteobacteria > Alteromonadales > Shewanellaceae > Shewanella > Shewanella sp. 10N.286.52.B9. The sequence continues at coordinate 25,580 of NZ_MCTY01000216.1, read as the reverse complement.
TAACCCACACGTACCGGAATTGCATTTAAGAAAATGGCATTTTTATTGACGTCAATTTTGAAACGAGCATTACCGGTTGAGGTAATCTCCACATTTTGCATTAAAGGCGCACGAGGACCTTGACCATTACGGTTAAGATTAAATAAAACTTTATCAGCCATTTTAATGGTTTTACCTGACTGAATTTCTAATCGAACATTGGCTTTTAAATCAACTTGCGCCAATTTCAAATCATTACCCATCACTTTTACCACGCCGCCATTTGGCTTATTAGTAGCGCGATCGATAGCGGCTTGAAGTGCTCGCGTTTGCACTGCTGCACTACCCGATAATGTGACGGTTTCAGTTGCTCCGGTCACTTTGTTAGTAAAATAACGGCCTTGATTACCAATACTTGCAGCTGCTGTTGGCGCGACATAAGTCATTGATGCCATTGAAAGCGTTAGCATACTTCCGAGTAAACATGTCTGGGCAGTTTTCCCGATGCTGGTGTTAAAAACGTTGTTCATAATTTATCCTAATTCACATTATTTTTACTGCTTTGCCAACATTGGAGCCGCAAAAACCCCGCTCTTGGCTATACAGCCAAAAGTGGTTTCCAATCTAAAACAGGGATTGTTGGCGCTTGTGTTATTGACACATTCAGTTGTTAACAAAAGCTTTAGTTAACATATGCTTTAGTTAACATGAGCTTTCATTAATACTGATGCTGTAATCACAGCGCCGATATGTCATCACAACAATTTTTGTTTAGTTCATGATTGTTGTGACAAGTTACTGTTACCTATTTTTACCATTACGCCTTGAGTAATATTCGCAAGGTAAATATAAGTCTACAAAAGGCCTTTCATATGTTGACGAAACTTAACGATAGAAGGATCTTCTAAGCGCACCAGTTCGTCATGCATATATTTAACCATCTGTTTTAGTTGTTTTTTGTACTTGGGATCTTTGATTGAATTGGTCATTTCGTAAGGATCGTTGTTCAAGTCATATAACTCATCACGACTATCACCTGGGTTCCATACAAATTTCATTTCTGGGGTACGGATAGCTCTTATTCCAAACCAGCCACCGTTGTACCATTCGTAGGCATATAGCGCGATATCATCTTTACCTTTATCAGCCACATCACCTTGTTCCATCAGTGGTACCAATGAACGGCCATCCACATCACCATCGTCAGCAAGCGTCATCCAATCAGCTAATGTGGGAGCAATGTCCAACATAGAAACTTGACGTTGGATAATCTTCGGTTCAACACTTGGGTCACGAATAATAAGTGGCATACGCATTAACTCATCATAGGCATACGGGCCTTTGTCATAGAGGTTATGCTCGCCTAACATGCTGCCTTGGTCGCCAATAATGATGATGCGTAAATCGTCATACATGCCCACTTCTTTGGCGGTGTTAATTAACTCACCCACTGCGTGGTCAATCATGGCTATTGCGCCGTAATAAAAAGTCCGTGATTTACGCCAATCTTCATCTGTCATATGGGTAATATCGTGCCAAGGCCACCAAATATCATCTTGCGACATGGGTTTATTTACACGTTTAATGGCGTGGTTTTTTGGCAATACCACCGTTTTGGGGTCAAACATGCTCGCATAAGGCTCTGGCACACGATAAGGCGGATGCGGTTGCTCAAAACTTACGATACCAAAGAAAGGCTCGTCTTTTTTAGCGGCTGCGCGCAACATTTTCTGACCTTCACGAACCTCTTTACCCGCTTTAGTGTCTTCAAAAGTGCCTGGCATAGTGCGGTAATATTCGTGCTTTTCACCATTAGCATCACGCTCACCACGATTAAATTTTTCGATATTGGCCTGTGTTTCATAAGGTGTCCATTGACGGCCATGACGCTCTACGTCTTTATCGTGACCATATATAAACTCAGCTCCTCGTAATGCTGGACCTTGAGCGCCAATATGCCACTTACCGACGTAGCCAACCTTGTAACCCACATCAACGGCGCGGCGAATAACGCCTCCTTCTTCTGGGTTTAATTCATCAACGCGTGAATGATATAAGCCGACGTTGTCATCTAAGCCTGTTTTATGACCCCAGCGTCCAGTAAACATTGCAGCTCGAGATGGAGAACATAAACCGGTACTGGTCATTGCATTATCAAATCGAACACCTTCATGAGCTAACGCATCAATGTTAGGCGTATTAACTGGGCCATCACGGTAAGAAAAAGTATCGAAACGCATGTCATCAAACATCAAGATCAATACATTAGGCTGAACTTGTTGTGCTGATTTTAAACTGGTGTCGTTTGCTGCATTAGCATGCACAACTTGACTTACTAATGTGCTTATTCCAACACAGGTTAATGTCAGCAATGTTTTCAGATTATTTTTTATCATTATTTTGTCTCTTGTTTGGTCTTTCTCTACCCATTTAAAACAATTACTTAAAACCATGTTTTACAACAGTCACTTACAAAACCTCTTAGAACAATGATGCTAGATTGTGCTCTTCTTTATGAGTAAGTGATTATGAGTAAGTGTTTATAAGTAAATTGTTCTACGAGTAAAGACTGCGCGAGCTCTTAAGAATGTAAATAGATCATTGACACTCTTCCCCAAATTGCCCGCATAACAGTCTTACTAGCTTTTAGCTATGTTGATATCTCTAAGTCGTACCCTTTACTGTTTAACCACCGAAATATCATCGATATAAAACAAAGCTGACTCTTTAGCTATAAGAGAAGGGTCAATTGCGATTGTCAGTTTGGCATCCGCTGGAACTGCTTGGGTTAAGTAAATTTCTTGACTGACGGTTATCCATTGCGCTTTATGTGCATGATCAATATGACTTAAATTAATCGGCTTTAAATTAAAACCAACATCAGTATTCGCATCGTTAGTGACTGTGACATCAAACTCTTTGAGCGAATTACTGGTATCAACCCATAGGCGCATAGAAAAAACATACTTACCAGCATCTAATTTAACTGCAGCTTCAGGAGAGCTGATAATAATTGGTTGCGTAGCATCTGCAGCCAATGCTGACACTTTTAAGCTACGCAAACCTGTAATGCGTTGCTCTTTAGTTATCTCGGCATATTTAGCTGACTCAGTACTGATATCCCAGAACTTTTGGTAATCATTATTTGCTGAGTTTTCAGGTACCAACTTAAGTGGACGCTTATTTTCTTGGAATAAAATAGGCCCTTCAAAACCAAAGAATGCTCTATCTAATAACTGCGGGTTAGGCTTTTGCCACACACGCATATAGTCAACTTCGAAATCTGCTGGTAGTTCATCTTTATTTGGCATGCCAAGCCATGCAAAGATTTCTGAATCTAACCAAATTTCTAGTGGATTATTCAATACCCAACGATCGCCTAATTCTTTTTGAGTAAAACGTTCCAGTAATTTGCCGTCTAAATACAGGTTTAAGTAATCTTCACCCCACTCAGCTGCATAAATATGAAATTCATCAGCTACGCGATATGGCAAGTTTTCTTTATGATGAAAAACACGTGTAGGACGTTTTGCTGGTGGGCTCCAATCATGAACGGTTGATTTAGATTGATCAGGTTTAATATCACCAATGATTTTTGGATTACCAATTTGCTCATAAATATCAAGCTCAGACTGGTAACCAATAGCCCAAAAGGCGCTAGTCATGGATGCGTTAACCGCTTTAGAGCGTATTTCCATATAACCGTTAAGAAAACGTTTATTACTCACAATAGCAGCAGTAGTAATAGGCATAAACTCGCCACTTTCTGCAGTGCCATATTTGGCTTTAATTTTTCCATCTGCGTAAGCTTCGTCAGCAAAATCAAAGTCGGGTTCCCACTGACTGCGAAGTTTGAGTAAACCATCTTCTAAAATAACGTTATGAGGCGCAAACTGCGATGGTGCGCGCCCTTTCCAAATGTAGTATTCATCATTTGCACCTTGAACAAACCATTTTTCTTGATCAATAACATCTGCGTTAAACTCATCACTGATTTCAGTATTTAATACCCAGCCACCTTCATTGTTCGGATCTGAGTACGGCATAACTTGCTCAACAGTGACCATGTCAGTGTTGACTGTCGCTGTGGTGTCTTCTTTAACCGTCTCATCATTCTGACAAGCGGTTAAACTTTGGGCTATCAGCAAAAATAAAGCGTTTTTGGCAAAGTTAGGTTTCATTAAAGATGGTCCTTTTATCTTTTAGATAAGCTATCTATGGATCAGTGTGTTGTTCTGAACTTCACTTCCTGTACAACATCTTAACCGTTACTGTCTTTACAGCTTTGTGAAGCTTGTTAAATATAACTCATATGTAAACATATGATGTTTACATATGCAAGACCTAAAGTTCAATTTATAAGACTTTACATATAGCCAATCCATATGGATTAAACAGCCTTAAAAGCTTATATTCGAAAACACAATACCACCTAAAAACAGATACTTAAAAACCGATACTGGAGGGGAACAAATCTTTGGTGCCTTTGTTCTGTTTGTTTTGCTGGTACGATATTAATCACTGAGATACGCTTATAAAAATAGTAATATCGTTAGAACTTCATTCGTTTTATTAACATAAAAGCTATTTTTTGAGACATGTAGCGAGATAATATTGTCGCTTTTATTCATTCAAACACGGCATTAGCTTGTTATCATTTGTACTATAAATATGATTAGACGCATTAAAGGTATTCAAAGGAATTCACGATTGTCATTAGTCCAACTTGGTTGGTACCCCTTGTTTCAACAGCAGTTCTCTTTAGATTAGTTAACCGAATTTACGATTGGGCAAGTAATTGAGCCACATCGAAGCGATGTCATCGTGTTGTCTGAATTAGGACAGTTCAATCTCATTAATCCTATTCAGAGGACGCTAAACGTTTATGTGTCGGTGACTGGGTGTTATTTAATGGTGATAATCAATTTCATAGACTGTTAGAAAGACAGTCGTTATTTCAGCGTAAAGTCCCAGACAGTAAAGTTGAATAATAATTGATTTCAGTGAGTGTCAATTGTGTGTTTTTCGAATAAAAATTTTAATCTAAGCTGCATAGAGGGCTATTAATCGTTAACTAAAGGAGCACAAGTTGAGCCGGTAATTATTTAAACTAAAGCAGATCTTTGGGATGACTTATAACAAAAATTGGAACAAGTGCAAAGCCTTGCTCCTTTCATGATGGTGCATGCCAATAATGTTTTAAACCAACGACAACTCTCGGCTTCAGATACATGTTGTAAACAGGGAAATACCATTGCCATGTTTGGTTCGTCGAGTGTAGATAAATCAACAATAGTAAATGGGCTTATGGGTTTTGAAGCACAATTAACCAGTGATATACGTGAAGATGACAGCAAAGGCCGTCATACCACTACCTCTAGAGCCTTAAAGACTTTGCCACAAGGCGGTTTAATACTCGACACTCCAGGTATGCGCGAGTTACAACTTGGCGCTTGCGAGCAAGGCGTAAATGAAACCTTCAGTGAAATTACTGAATTAGCCCAGCAGTGTCGTTTTGCTGATTGTAGTCATGCCAATGAACCAGGTTGTGCGGTTCGTGCAGCCATAGAGTCTGGGGTAATTACTGCTCGGCGCTATGCTAGTTATCAAAAACTTATGCGTGAACAAGCGTTAAATGGTGCCACCTTAGCGGAAAAAAGGGCTAAAGATAAAGCCTTTGGCAAAATGATAAACTCAGTTCAGTCTGAATCACGTAATCGTAAAAAAGGCGCTTTTTAAACCATCAAAAGTAGCGAATACTGGCTTTAAATTGATCAAATATATATTGGGCATCATGTGAAGGGTTATCATTAGCGGGATTTACTAATTCATCTTTAGGTACATCAATCATATTAAAAGTGAATATAATTGGTTCATTCACCGAAATAAGGCACCGATTCCGAGTGAGTTTTTCCGCCCAGGTCGCTTTAAATAAAAACTGTGAGGTATATTCGATTGAGTCACACTGATTTATTTTGAATTCTTTAGCGATGCTGAGGATCTTGTATTGCTTTAAACCTTTTTTGTATAAGGCTTCAAACCCTTTCACTAACCCATGCAAGCTTTCACCTTTTTGATAAGTAAAAGGTTCGGCATAAACACTGATAGAAGGCCCCATGGTGCGGCTATATTGAGCATTGATTTGCGACATCACTACAATCGGATCTTCACCATTAATAAGATTTTGGGTAAAGCGACTTTGTGAAAGTTCTTGTGAAGTTATCGATGCTGTAAACGGCTTTAACGACATAAAATGCCAACCGGCAGGTTTTGTAAAAGACACCCCTAAAGAATGATTAGTGTATTGACCACTATCGTTAACCGCAGTGTAATTCACAGCGCCGCTAACTTGATTACCAGGGTCTTCAACCTGATGATTAGAGCCCTCAGCTCGATTAACTGAGCCATCAGCGGGGTTATATAAGTGCCCATATAGCTCAATAAAACTTGGCTTATCTTTTGCCATTATTACCTGCCTTTATTTAATGATGAATATAGCTAAGCTAATTACAACTCGTTAAGCGCTTATTTTAGTTTAGAGGCTAATAACATTTTTGGTAATCTTTGTTGGCTAAGTCACAAAATCACTAAGTCACTAAGTCACTAAGTCACTAAGTCACTCGACTTGAATTACCATTAAGAAATGATTCTATTGTTAAGTTTCCAGTTACGTACTAAATATCAGATATGTAACTGAATCCTTATAATTTAGAAGCTTGTAGCAAGAAAAAAGGCGCCGTAGCGCCTTTTATGCAATGTTTACCGTTGAGGTTATTACTGCTTGTAAATCTTGCCACCTTTCATCACAAACCCCACATCAAGTAACTGTGAAATGTTGTCTAACGGGCTTGAATCTAAAGCAATAATATCTGCATATTTGCCTGTTTCTATGGTGCCGAGTTTGTCACTCATATCGATTAAATCGGCAGCATTAACGGTTGCGGACTTTAAAATATCTGCGGTGGTCATGCCAGCTTGATGCATTAATACTGCTTCTTGAGCATTAATACCGTGCTTAGAAACACCACTGTCGGTGCCAAAGGCAATTTTAACACCTGCCTTGTAAGACTTTTCAAAATTGGCAAGCATATCTGCGCCGACACGAATCGCTTTGGCTTTGATAGGCGCTGACATAAAGTCTGAGGTTTCAGCCATATCGACAACTGTAGCACCAGCCAGTAGGGTAGGAACTAAATACGCCCCCGTTTTTTTGAATAACTTGATAGTTTCTTTATCGGCATAGCTTCCATGCTCAACACTGTCGACTCCAGCTCGAAGTGCGGCATTGATACCTGCCGTAGCGTGTGCGTGACTGGCAACTTTACGCCCTAACCCATGGGCTGTAGCAACAATTTCTTTTAATTCATTATCAGTCATTTGCTGACCAGTACCCGTGTTTGTGTCAGACAACACCCCACCAGTAGAGGCGACCTTAATAGCGTCAGCGCCATATTTTATCGCTTCACGGGTTATTTTTCGGCATTCAAAAGGCCCATCACAAATCGTCATTGGTGACTTCATTGCTAACAAATCCGGCGCCATGCCATCGACATCTAAATGCCCCCCCGTAATTGAAACACCCGCTGCTGCGATAATACGCGGGCCGTCAATCCAGCCTTTTTCGACCCCGTCACGTAAGGCATACATTTGCTCTGGTTCACTGAGTAAGTCTCGCACCGTAGTAAAGCCCGACATCAGAGTGGTTTTAGCATAATGAACACTTTTCATTGCGATATCTGCATCAGACAGTTTAACCGTATCGCTAATATTATCCGGGCCAAATTCCATTTGTAAATGAACATGCATATCCATCAAACCTGGCATCACAAAGCGATCAGATAAATCGACAAACTGAGCATCACTACCGTAGGTTGAAGCCGCAATAAACCCTTGTTCTACAGCGATAATCTCACCATCTTTAATGACCACTGTCTGCTTTGATAATGGCGCCTTACCCGGCATAGCTAATAGCTCACCTGCATGTATTACTTTGGTGTCAGCGAGTACAGAGTGCGTTAATAAACTGGTTAAAGACATCGCAACTAGCGAGAGACCTTTAAAGAAACTTTTATTGACTGGTGTGGTTGTTAGCATTGTTATAACCATTTAAAAGAGAGTTAATTTGCATTTAATATACTCAATTTACCACAAATGTAAACAACGATTCACATCGGCTTGTCATTTACGCTACATATGGTAATTTACTCACTCGGTGTTTAATGAAATACATGTGTTAGCAAACAAAAACCTGCACAGGACTTTTCTAAAATCGCTAAAAATAACTCAAAAAGGACTAAATTTAGTGAATATAATCAATAAAAGCATTGGCATGTTATTAATTGCCCCTTTTGCGTCAATGATGGTGTTTGCGCAAGACTCTGACTCAACCTTGCAATTAGAAGATGTTTTCAATCTGCAATATGCATCAGGCCTTACCATCAACAAGGATGGCGATGAGGTTTTTTTTGTTCGTAATTATATGGACATTCAAACGGACAAAAAACTCGGTAATATTTGGAAGGTCGATAAAAATAAAACGCTCACTCCAGTGACGAATGGACTGCATGTCGATTACTCGCCAACACTGTCACCAGATAATACCAAGTTAGCCTATATTTCTACTGCCAGTGGCGCACCTCAAATCCATATGAAATGGCTAGAAACTGGAGACACTGCACAAATGAGTCACTTTGCTCATTCGCCAGCTAATTTGTCTTGGTCACCAAATGGTAAGCAACTAGCCTTTACCCGTTTTGTTGCTAGCAAACCAAAATCTGTAGTGTCATTACCGGGCAAGCCAAAAGGCGCTGAATGGGCCAAACCAGCGGTGTATATTGATGATATGTATTACCGCTTTGATGGTGCAGGCTTTAGTAAACCCGGAAATAGCCACATATTTGTGATGTCAGCAGATGGCGGTTCAGCGCGTCAATTAACCTCAGGTGATTATGATCATAATGGCCAATTAAGTTGGAGTCAGGATGGTAAGCAACTATTTTACTCAAGTAATAAGCGCGCAGAAAGTGACTTAGAATGGACTGATAATAATCTGTACCGCTTAGATCTCAATACCAAAAAAGTCACTCAGTTAACCGATAGAGTCGGCCCAGATATCAGCCCTATGGTATCGCCAAATGGTAAATATATTGCTTATTTAGGTGCAGATCAAAACCATAAAAATTACGAAAATACTGAGCTATACATCATGAATATTGATGGTTCAGGTAAACATTCATTAACCGCCAATTTAGACCGTTCAATTAACAGCATAAAATGGGCTGATAACAGTAAAGCAGTTTACTTTAATTACCATGACCATGGCGAAACCTATGTTGCCTATCAACCCCTTAACGGCAAACGTAAGGTAGTGGCACAAAACCTTGGTGGATTAGCATTTGGCCGCCCATATACAGGTAGTCAATTTGATGTAGCTGCAGATGGCACCATTGCCTTTACCTATTCAAATCCACAACGCCCTGCTGATGTCGCCATTACTAAAAAAGGCAAAACTAAGCAGTTAACCAGCCTTAGCGATAGCGCCCTTAATTACAAAACCTTGGCCACCATTAAAGAGCTCAATGTTAAATCTTCATTTGATCAGCGCGATATTCAAGCATGGGTCGCTTACCCACCAGGTTACGAAGCAGGTATAAAAGCCGGCAAAACATACCCGCTAATTTTAGAAATCCACGGTGGACCCGTCACCAATTACGGACCGCACTTTTCAGCTGAAGTACAACTGATGGCGGCAAGTGGTTACGTAGTGGTATACGCTAACCCCCGCGGTAGTGACAGTTACGGTAAAGAGTTTGCTCAAACAATCCATAATAACTACCCAAGCCAAGATTATGATGACTTAATGTCTGTGGTTGATGGCGTTATCGCACAAGATGCGATTAATGAAGATGCATTATTTGTTACTGGCGGCTCTGGTGGCGGCGTACTGACAGCGTGGATTGTGGGGCACACTGACAGATTTAAAGCGGCTGTGGTCGCAAAACCGGTAATCAATTGGTATAGCTTTGTATTAACAACTGATATCTACTCTTTTGTGATTAAAAACTGGTTCGAGAAAATGCCGTGGGAAGACAGCGCCCATTACATGAAATTATCACCCATCAGCTATGTGGGTAATGTCACCACCCCAACAATGCTATTAACCGGTGAAGCAGATCAACGTACACCTATTGCTGAAACTGAGCAGTTTTATCAAGCGCTTAAATTACGCAATATTGATACTGCTATGGTGCGAATTCCTGATGCGCCCCATGGAATTTATAAAAGGCCCAGTAATTTGATGTCGAAAGTGGCCCATATACTGTGGTGGTTTGAAAAGTATCAAGTTGAAAACTAATACTCAATCAACAAATAAACCACAGTTTAGAATGTCGAAAGTGACTCATATACTGTGGTGGTTTGAAAAGTATCAAGTTGAAAACTAATACTAAATCAACAAATAAACCACAGTTTATAATGTCGAAAGTGACTCATATACTGTGGTGGTTTGAAAAGTATCAAACTGAAAACTAAATCAATAAACAAACCACAGTTTAGAATGTCGAAAGTGGCTCATATACTGTGGTGGTTTGAAAAGTATCAAGTTGAAAACTAAATCAATAAACAAACCACAATTTAGATAATCACTGCAACACAATAAAGCCAGCATATTTTGCCCCGCAATATGCTGGCTTTTTATTTATATACCAGAGCGATAACCTTCCATACACGCATTCCTTAGCCTAGTTCACCTTATCTAAATGATTTCTGTTGATCGAATAAACCACTTCAGCCGTATCTTCAGTGCAACTTTCTATAGTTTGGCTATATTTGAGCAGTAATAAACTATGCCAATTCTCATATGATAAGGAACACAGATGACATATCCACGTACGTTTAGCCATATCGGTATATCAGTGCCCGATCTTGAAGCCGCGGTAAAGTTTTATACCGAGACATTAGGTTGGTACCTCATTATGGCGCCCACTGAAATTAAAGAAGATAACTCCGCCATTGGTGAAATGTGTACTGATGTATTTGGGAGTGGTTGGGAACACTTTCGCATTGCTCATCTATCCACTGGTGATAGAGTTGGAGTTGAAATTTTTGAGTTTAAAAATCAGCAAAATCCAAAAGATAACTTTGAATATTGGAAAACCGGCGTGTTCCACTTTTGTGTACAAGATCCTGATGTTGAAGGGCTTGCAGAAAAAATTGTTGCTGCTGGTGGTAAAAAACGTATGGCAAAACCACGTTTTTATTACCCAGGTGAAAAACCATATCGCATGATATACATGGAAGATCCGTTCGGGAATATCCTTGAAATATACTCACATAGCTATGAACTAACCTACTCTGATGGTGCTTATAAATAGCGACTATCAAGCTTTAAAAGGCGGGTTATCAGCTGTAGTTATCGACCATTGTAGATAGTTCAAACATGCCCCGTCCGCTAAACCTTTAAAAAGTAGCCATTGATGGGGCATGATTGATTTCAACTGTGAACAGCCTGAATAAGCTTACATTCGCTAAAACTACAATTTAAAGACTTGTATATCTTTCAGATATTGACCTTTTATGTCGGTATTGCCGCCAATCACATAAGTGGTGTCACCGAGTGTGGTCGCTGCATTATGTCTACTGGCTTGATAACCAATATCAATCTTCATCCATTGCTCACTGACAAAATCGTATGCGTAAGTTAATGTCAAATTGTCATAACTCCCAAATACAAACAGCTTTTGGTTAACCACTGACATTGAATGGGCACTGATAGCTTCAGGTAAAGCGGGTAATGATTGCCACTTTTTTAATTGCGGATCATATTTTTCAAAAGCTGTTAATGAGTTTTTATTATCATAGCCACCCACCACATAGATATAACCATCATGAACCACTGCTCTAGTTTCTTTCGTGGTTGGCATATTGGCCGCTCTAACCCAGCCTTGTGTCTCACCATTTAACACAGCGACTAAGCCACTCGGTGCGAATTGACCATTTTTAAGGTATGAACCACCAACAACATAAATATTTCCATTAAATAAAACCGCACTATTACGTCTTGTTGGTGCAGGTAACGGCTTGGCAAAGCTAACTTGGTGGGTCACGGTATTAAACACTTCTACGCGGTGTTCATATCTAAATTTTTGGGCCTCAAAGCTGACACCACCAATAATATAAATTGACTCTTGCCCATCCCAAACCGCAGAAAAAAACCTTCTTGGGATTAGTTTATTCGCTAACACCTGCTTTTTACCTGATATAGGCTCAATGATTTCAATGTCGGAAAGAAAACCTGTGCTGTTAGACCCTGCCAATACATAGATGTTTTGACCATCATTGACTGCGGCATGACCAAATCGAGCGCTAGTCAAGGTAATGGGCTCAGGGTGTAACACAGGTTTGCTACTACAACCGCTAAGAATCATTAAAATAAGTATCGGTAGTAATAGAAAATTAATTTTTGGCTTCATCATGTCTTTAATCCATTAAATTATGAAGGCCGTAGAATATTGAAGTATCCTTTCACCGTCAATGAGTTACCTAATTTTCATTTACCTAAATTCAAGCTATTCTGATTATAACCGCTCCTTTATACAATTCCTTATTCAGCTGACTTACAAAAATTACGGCTACCAGCATACACTTTGGTATAACAAAGTTAATATTTTGGTAATAATGGTTGCGACTATTGGTAACATGTTATATAAATGTATCAACCGATTAAAAGAACAGCAATTGGTCATACAAAAATTAATGATTTCTTGGGGGGAAATATGAAGCTGAATAAAATAAGTTCGATGTTTACTGGGGCTAGAAGTAAAGCAAATAATATTAGTATTTTTGGCGCAACATTAACGGCAATGTTATCAATGTCGGCAATGGCAGCAGAGCCTGAAGCCCAGACAAATGCAGACGCTAGCGACTCAAACGAAATTGAAGTCATTGCCGTTCGTGGCATATTTGGTAGTTTAAAAGCAGCTAATCTACTAAAACGTACCGATGATAGAATTGTTGATGCGATTGTCGCTGAAGATATTGGTAAGTTACCTGATAACAATATTGCAGAAGCGCTACAACGTATCACGGGTGTTTCAATAGCAACAGATTTTGGTGTGGGTGAATCAGTTACCATTCGTGGCGTATCAGAAAACCTTATTTTACTAAACGGCCGTTCTACAGCAGGCCCTGGTCGTGGCGGTATTAATTTATCCGACTTCCCTTCAAGCTTCTTAAAAACAGTTGAAGTCATTAAGTCGCCAACACCTGACATGATTGAAGGTGCGTTAGGCGGCACAGTTAATATGCAAACGGTTCGCCCACTCGAACTGAGTGAGCCATTAGTGGCTATTACTCTTGATGGTGAATACGCAGATAAAACAGAAAATATTGCTCCTAACTTCACATTGGGACTGGGTAATAATTGGGATTTAGGCAGTGCCGGTACGTTTGGTGCTTCTGCTAACTTATCTTACTTAGACCGTGAATTACGCCGTGATGAGTACTTCAATAAAGTTGATTTACTAGACAATATTGATATCAATGGTGATGGTACAGTCGATGATTCTGGCGGACCAAATGGTAAATACCTGCGTAGAACCCAAACAACGGCAGAACAAAAAACAGAAGAACGTGAACGTACAGCTGTGGGTATCTCACTACAGTGGGAACCAGAAAGTGCCAACGCCAATATTTACCTTGATTTAAACGGCACCAAGTTAGACGGTGGTCAATCAGCATATTCAATTCTTGATGTGGGTGGTAGTACTGTTGCTAGAGATGACTCTTACTATGACAGCAATGGCCAACTACACAATTACGATCTAGATGGCGTGTTAGTTATTCCTAAAACATGGAGTGACTTTACCACATCAGACTCAACCTCACATGCCATTGGAGGTGAGTGGTTTCTGTCTGATAATATTGAACTTTCAGCCGAATATTCATTATCAAAGTCAAAAGAAAAACAAACCGCCAATGAATTTAATTTACGTCCAATCGAACGTACAGATCCAACCCTTGACCTAGTCACTCATACCAGCACGAGTAGTTCATTTAGTGGCAGTGGTATCCCAGGTTACACCTATGCTGATAATGGCATGCTAACCAATCCTGATAACTTAGTTTTCCGTGAGTTTTTCCATAAAACCTTAGAAACTGAGAATGAAGAACAAGCACTTCGATTTGATTTTAAGATTTCTGATGTTGGTGTCGATTGGGTTTCAGCTGTTAAAGCAGGTGTACGCTTTACTGACAGAGATTACTCTGCTAACCGTTTTGACCTAAAACCTAATGGCACTACCCTTAAGGACTCATATAAAAAAGCCACCAACGCTGATGGTTTATATAGCCCTATTTGGATTGACAACCCACTGCTTAGCGACAGCATGAATGTGGTTAACATGAGTAACTCATTCGACCAAACAGGCATTGCCGGTCAAAATGATATGTTGACATATAATGTATATGACGCTGACCAATTGCAAAATACCGAACAAACTTATGCGTTAGTTCAACAGATGTTGCAAGATACATCATATGCAATGAACGGTACTTTAGCCGATAATATGGTCGAAGATTCAAGTGCCTATAAAGAGATTAATGAAACAACCAGCGCTATATACGCACAAGTTCACTTAGACTTTGATGATTTAACCGCTGTTGTCGGCGGACGTTATATTCAAACTGACTTAGAATCAAGCGTGGTTGCATCAGTCGATGCCAACGGTAATAAAGTGCTTGATACCGGTAAAAATGATTACTCAGATTTCTTACCGAGTTTAAACGTCACATATACCCTAACTGAAGAAACTTTATTACGTTTCGCAGCGGCAAAAGTGATGCGCCGTGCTGACTTTGATGAACTAAGCCCTTCGTTAACTATTGATAACTCTTTAGTGACTGGTACTCAAGGTTCATACGAGTTAGAGCCTTACCGTGTTACACAATATGATCTTTCAGTAGAACATTACTTTGGTAACGGCGGTATCGTTTCAGCAGCATTATTCTACAAAGATGTTAACTCATTTACTCAAACCGACAGTAGCTGTTTAGCTGATGCCAATACGGTTTCAGGACAAAATACCACTGAATGGGGCAACATTTGTTTACTTGATACAGCAGGTCAAAGCCAAGGTGATGTCAACTTTGCTACAGAAGATCAAGGCTTAGCTTATGTTGATGCTCAAAAAGCTGCAGGCCAAACAGGTATTGTGGTCGACACTGATGTTAACGGTGGTAGTGGTAGTGTTCAAGGTATTGAACTAGGTTACCAACAACAATTTACCTCATTACCAGGCTTATGGTCTGGCTTCGGTGTCAATGCCAACTACACCTATGCAGATAGTGAACAACCTGATGGTAACCCATTATTGAACATTTCGGAAAACACCGCGAATGGACAAATTTACTGGGAAAATGAGGGATTGCAATTCCGTTTAGCGTACAACTGGCGTGACCGTTACTTATACTCACAAGCAGAAAAACGTGTTCAAACTGTCGGCGCATTAGGTTATAACGTCTTTAACCAAAATGATCCTACCTCTGATAATTATGATGCAACTGTTGGTAATAACTACCGTGAAGCACGTGGTCAACTTGATTTCTCAGCAAGTTGGGATATCAATGATAACTTCACCATTGTAGGCAATGTGGTAAACCTCACAGGCGAACCAATTGAATACACCACTGAACTGGATTCAGTGTGGAAATACAGTGAAGCGGATCGTCGCTACACTGTCGGTGTTCGCGCTAAGTTCTAATGAGAACATGGTAATGTAGAGCCTATCAGTTGATAGGCTCTTTTCTCATAAAAGACAAATTAAAGGTCACATAGATAATACAAAATGTAGATTAATCAATATTCCGATTAAGACTAAAAGCTCTGCTTTATAGACTTTCAGTCTTATACCGAAATATATTTAGCACTTAACTGTTCAGTAATGACACGTTCAATACACAAGCAGAACAGAGCAAGTAGTTGAATAAAAACATTAATGAGATTTAGGTTACACAAAAATTCATTTTCGAGTGTTTTTGCTCAAAATAACAGCCAACCCTTTTTTAGTCACACTTTTGCAAGAGAACAAATAGTGTTTGGTTGACAAAGGTAACGACTATACCTACCATATTGTAATACAAATTGGTAAGTGAGTATTGGGCGATATAAAAGCCTTGTAAACGACATCTAATGTTAAGAAACACGACGCGATTAATAGATAAAGAGTTAATTCTTAAATAGAGCTAATAAGTTAACTAGCCTGAGCTCTAGAGCACTTTTTATATAAATAACATTGCCCACCTTCATATTAAGGTGAGCAACTTTCAATTCAGATAAGCATATATCAATATATTTAGGAGTTAGAAATGACAAAACCAGTCATCGGATTCATCGGTCTTGGCCTTATGGGCGGCAACATGGTTGAAAACCTACAAACACGTGGTTACCAAGTTAACGTTATGGATCTTAACCAAGATGCAGTTGATGCAGTTCTTGCTCGTGGCAATGCTACCCAATTCACTTCTGGTAAAGAATTAGCAGCGGCTTCTGATATCGTTCAATTCTGTTTAACAACGTCTGCCGTTGTTGAAAAAATTGTATACGGTGAAGATGGTGTTCTAGCCGGAATGAAAGAAGGTACTACATTAGTAGACTTCGGAACTTCTATCCCTGCTTCTACTATCAAAATTGGTGCAGCGCTTGCCGAAAAAGGCTGTGGCATGATCGATGCGCCTCTTGGACGTACTCCTGCTCACGCTAAAGATGGTCTTTTAAACATCATGGCTGCTGGTGACATCGACACATTCAACAAAGTTAAACCTGTTTTAGAAGAGCAAGGTGAAAACGTATTCCACCTAGGTAAATTAGGTGCAGGTCACACAACTAAGTTAATCAATAACTTCATTGGTATGACTACTGTTACAGCGATGTCTCAAGCGTTTGCAGTTGCAAAAGCGGCAGGTGTTGACGGTCAGCAATTATTCGACATTATGTCTGCTGGCCCTTCTAACTCACCATTCATGCAGTTCACTAAGTTCTATGCTGTCGATGGCGAAGAGAAGTTAGGTTTCTCGGTTGCCAATGCAAACAAAGACCTTGGTTACTTTTTACAAATG
Source organism: Shewanella sp. 10N.286.52.B9 (assembly GCF_002873635.1). NCBI lineage: Bacteria > Pseudomonadati > Pseudomonadota > Gammaproteobacteria > Alteromonadales > Shewanellaceae > Shewanella > Shewanella sp. 10N.286.52.B9. The sequence continues at coordinate 8,489 of NZ_MCTY01000216.1, read as the reverse complement.
GTTTCTGACTTAGGTACTGAGTCACCAATCGCTGAAGGAACGTCTAAAGCACTTCAAGCAGGTGTTGATGCTGGCCTTGGTCAAAATGACGTACCTGTTATCTTCGACTACTTCACTAAACTAGAGAAGTAATTCGACATTAACTTATCGTTAGCTTATAAGTTAAACGTTTTATAAGCTAGGTGCTAATAAGCCGTTGAATATCAACGGCTTTTTTATTTCAATTAAACTCTCACTCGCTTAATAATACTCGACATTCTTTTCTCTAACTGCCTTTAAAGGTATCACAACTTTCCATATTGCCGCTGGCAAAACCGACTTGAAACCATTTCACTCTTTGTGCCGAGCTGCCATGGGTAAAAGAGTCAGGGCTGACATGGCCTTGTGATTGTTTTTGTAAGGTATCATCACCGATAGCGCTTGCTGCAGTTAAGCCCTCTTCAATATCACCCGTTTCAAGTAACTGACGGCTATTATTGGCATGATTTGCCCAAACACCAGCAAAGCAGTCCGCCTGCAATTCCTGCTTAACCGACAGCTTATTGCCCTCAACTGCGCTTAACTTACTGCGAGCGGCATGAACTTCACTGGATATCCCCAGCAGAGTTTGAATGTGATGACCTACTTCATGGGCAATCACATACGCTTGGGCAAAATCACCAGGCGCTTTGAACTGATTTTTTAATTGCTCAAAAAAACTCAGGTCAATGTAAACTTGTTGGTCTGCAGGACAATAAAATGGCCCCATAGCAGACTGTGCCATACCACATGCAGATTTTACCGCATCACGAAACAACACCAAGCTGGGTTCTTGATAGGTTATGCCCCGCTGCTGAAATAAACTGCCCCAAGTTTCTTCCGTGTCCGCAAGAATAACCGCTACAAAATCAACCTGCTCTCTTTCTGCTGCGGTTTCAGTTAATGGCGCGGTAGAAACACCTGTAGAGGTTTCTTGTTGTAGCCCAAGTCCACCTAACATATTACCTAGGTTGCCGGTAAATAATCCGTAAGCGCCCACACCCACAATCAGTATTGCGGTTCCTTTAAACCCAAGCACCTTAAATATCATCGGTAGCAGTCGTAAAATGCCCCCGCCACCTCGGCCAAAGCCACCAGCACCTGAGACTTGCGTATTACGACGATCTTCTACATTGCTACTTTTACGCTTTCCACGCCAACGCATAACGCTACCCCGACATAATTACAAACATACACTTTAAAGAAATCATTAATGCCATTTTCAACTAGATTGGAAGCCTGAACGCCCTACCCACTCTTAACTTTTTAGTTACTAAAGGCTAATGACTATATAACGACAAAGACTGCTGAAAGCCGCAACCACAGCACCAATAAACATAGCATAGTTAAACTAGCCTAGCGTTTTAGAAAAGTTTCGGCTAACCAGATAAGTTTAAAATTGATGAGATAGAAAGCGGTTCATTTGATCAGTTGATACTGCCAACTTATCGAGTTTAACAAAATAACCCAATAAAATTAGCTCTAAGCTAAATGTTGGATACAACTAACCCTTTAAAAGAGCGAAAGTCGCATTCAAATAGCACACTTTGGTCTACAAAATAAGAACAAAAAATGCCGCTATCAATAAGCGGCATTTTTAACACATTGTTTAAAACATTAATTTACAACTGCAAGTTTATTAGCCTTATTGCACTGTTGCTTCGGCAGAACCAGAGTAAGTCGTACTTAGATCGTCACCCACAGCATAACTTTCGAAGTCCTCAGATAGAACCGCCGTATCTGTTGCATCATCAATCACGATGTCATCAGCTAATAACTCTTTTGCTGACTCTTTCGAAGAGCTACCAATACGAATTTGATAGGTTTCTGTTGCACTGCCCGTATTAATGGCAACATAAGGGCCGTAGAACGTTGTGCCACCATCAATTGACACAGAATAACCTGTCGCAGTCCATTCAAGCACTACATTAATATCAGTATCATCTGTATACGTTAAGCCATCAATGATTTGCTGATCTTTATTTGCATCACGGTATTTAACGCTGCCATCATTACTTAAGACAATTTCGCCCGTTAAGTTACCTGAAGAAGCAGAGCCTCCGTAAACACTAATATAAGCAGTATTATCTTCAGAAACACCATCTGTAGCAGTAAAGCCAGCAATGGCTTGTAACTTAAGGGTTGTAGAAATAGAGCCTTCAGCAAGTGGGTCCGTTGTTAAGCGTAATTCAGCATCAGCGTCTGTTGTTGTATCAGCCATTCTGGCAACTTTATTTACACTACTTCCCGCTATGGTCATAACGGTTGCTTCAGCAGAGCTTGAATAAGTCGTGCTTAAATCTTCACCTTCAGCAAATATCTCGAAGTCTTCAGACAGAACTGCCGAACCTGTATCATCAGCAATGACGATGTCATCAGCTAATAATTCTTTTGCTGACTCTTTCGAAGAGCTACCAATACGAATTTGATAGGTTTGTGTTGCACTGCCCGTATTAATGGCAACATAAGGGCCGTAGAACGTTGTGCCACCATCAATTGACACAGAATAACCTGTTGCAGTCCATTCAAGCACTACATCAATATCAGTATCATCTGTATACGTTAAGCCATCAATGATTTGCTGATCTTTATTTGCATCACGGTATTTAACAGTACCATCATTAGTAAAGACAATTTCGCCCGTTAAGTTACCTGAAGAAGCAGAGCCTCCGTAAACACTAATATAAGCAGTATTATCTTCAGAAACACCATCTGTAGCGGTAAAGCCAGCAATGGCTTGTAACTTAAGGGTTGTAGAAATAGAGCCTTCAGCAAGTGGGTCTGTTGTTAAACGTAATTCAGCATCAGCGTCTGTTGAGGTATCAGCCATTCTAGCGACATTATTATCTCCAGTAGCAACAACAACTGTACCAGTAATTGTGATTGCTAATTCAGCGGTAGTACCATCAAAAGATTCAATCGTAAAGGTATCTAATTCACTTTCTCCCACAACAAGTGCAGCAATCGTGGCGTCAGTGGTATCGAGGGTATAGGTCCATGAGCCATCATCTAATATTGATAATGTACCGTATGTACCCATTAAGGTTGTCTGAACAATAGAATCTTCGCCAACATCTGGGTCAAGTACACTTACAGCACCTGTTGCCGTTGCCTCATTACTTGCAATTCTTCCAGTTAAATCAAAAAATACTGCTGGCGTAGGTTCTACTGTGCCATCGCCTGCATCAAATACGATAACTTCTGAGTAAATAGCTAAGCCATACTTGCTGTCTGTACCATCTAAAGTTTCGCCTGCATCATAACCTTCAAAGTCATCTGAAAATATACTTGTTGTGCCAGCTGTATCAGAAAATACCTCAATATTATCAACATAAAAAGAACCAAAAGGAATCGTTCTATCATTATCACCGAATCTAAATTGGATAGCTTTCACACCATCAGCGAACCACTGGTCTAAGCCTGTATAATCAGAGTCAACAACCGCTGCAGTAGAGAAAGAACCGCCACCAATCACTTCACCATCAATAGTCACGGTAATTTGTTCTGTTGCATCTAAGTCCCATGTGATCTCTACATCATAAAACTGCTCTTCAACAAATGGTGCAGTGATTAAATTTCCAGGGTAAGCGTCACTGTCAGTATTTCGAACAAAGAAACGAGGGTCTATTGTAGTTTCAGAACCGTCTTCGTTAAGTGTAGATTGCTCGCCTTGAATACGTAAATCCATTAACGATTCACTAGAACTACCAGAAGAACCATAAAGCGTAATATAAGCATCTTTAATATTTCCATCACTACCAAGAGCAACCTCTTTAGATAAAGATGCACTCAGCTTACCTTGACGAAGGTTATCAACGCTAAATCTAATCTCACCCGTATCGCCGCCTGTATCGCTTATTTTTACAACCTGAGTAAGCGAAGCAACACGAATATTAATTTCAGCAGTGGTACCATCAATAGAAGCGATAGTGATTGAATCATACACAGAATTACCTAACTCAAGGCTAGCCAGAGTTTCGTTTGCAGTCATAACTGTATACGACCAGCTACCGTTAGCGCTGATACTAAATGTACCATAATCAAGTGCTACATCAGTTTGCGCAACAAAAGCATCTTCTTCAAAGTTTGGATCAATAATGGTTAATGAACCAGTTAATGGAAGCGTAGCAGTATGTTGAACAGTACCGCCCAATTCACCTTCGATGATTGCTGCAACAGGGTCATTGTTATAACCCACAGCGGCTCCAATTCCGTCAAGTAACGCTTCATCAACTGAATCAGCAACTTGTGAAGTAGTTTGCAAATTAATTTGTGCTGTCTCAAGTGTAACTAAAGACTCTTCAGAAAAAGAACCATCAGCGACGTCACTAGCAAGATCTTGCATAACGGTAGATAAATCTGCGTCTGCGTTGTCTGCATCAACTTGTGATAGTAGCGCTAGCACAGAACCATATCTATCAGCATCTTCAGCACCATCAGTACCAAGTTCAACAATACCAACTAAAGTAGGAAGCACTTCTGTTGTATCAAAACGAATACCAAAACGAGCATTAATTATTTCAGCTTCGTCAGCAAACTGGTTTAAATCACTACCCGCGTTTTGAACAGCCATTTCGGTTAGCGGAGAAACAACATAAGTAGGTGGTGATACTAATACTTCCTCACCCATGTCATCTAAAACTGGATTCCCATCTTCATCAGTCTGAACACTATTTTCAACTACATTCACTACAGATCTTAGTTGAGGAGCATCTAAGGTTAAACCTGTTGATTCGTCCGTATAAGTACCGCCAGTACATGCAATTAAACCTGTACCTTCGAAGTGTACGTCGCTAAATGTAACGCCACCTGAAACATCAGAGGTTGCAGCAGCTTGTGCAGGAAGAACCGCAGCACCACTATCATCAACTTCAAATATGTCACAAGTTGCACCATCAATAGGGCCCTTAATAATGCTAGCAGAAACATTTAAGGTTGGATTGATAGTAGGTGTAGATGCACCAACACCTTCGGTAAAACCTGCCTCATCAGTATAATTAGCAGAAACAGAAATGACTGAACCTTCATCGGCTTCAGTAATGGTGATGGATGTACCAATAACACCTGTTGACCATACGTAAGTAAGTGTATCAGCTATAATTCCGTCAGCATCAGTAGCTGCTGCAGAGATTGTTTCGCCAGCGATAAAATTGCTTCCGGTTATTGCTATACTACCGCGAGTATTTCCATTTAGTTCAGCACCGTCATCACCGCCACAACCTAATAGACCTGTCGCAATGATGAGCGGTATAAAGGATTTATTATTCATTTTTATGACTCCAAAAAGATTCTTTTCCAAATTTAGCTTGTTTTATTTAAGTACTATACTTGGCTAGTACTTAAAGCTGACACCTGCGAACAGGCGTGGACCGTAATCACTTACTTGACCCAAGTTACCTTGGGTATAGAAGTCATCACTGCGAGGCTCACTAAACAAGTTAATTGCTGAAACTTTAACACGAACGTGTTTATTGATTTTGTATGCAGCACGAGCTTCCCAAGTACCTGCCTCATCAACATAACGCAGTCTTGTGCCGTTAGAAGTGTATGGTTGGAAGTATTCGCTACGATACTTGTAGATAAGCGCAGTATCAAAATCGCCTATTTGATAGTAAATCTGGCCATTGAATACATGCTCAGAAAATCCTGGTACTGAGGCTGGAGGAACAATACCTACTTTATCCTGAACAACAACGCCATCTAAATCAGTCGTAAAGGTATTACCGTAGTTACTATCTTCAAACTCATAGTTTGTATCTGCCCAGTTATAGCCAAGCTTCACACCAATACCTAAATCCCAACGATACGCAAATGACGCTTCGAAACCATAAAGGTCACTACTTTCGTCAGTAGTGACTGAATTAGTAATAGGTAAAGAAACTTCCACACCGTCAACGATAAACGTCTCTAACTGTGTTTGCTGTTGGAAACCGCCATTGAATTGCTTGTAGTAAACACCTAACGCTACCATCGAGTCATCGCTTGGATACCATTCAATTGCAGCATCATAGTTCCATGACATTAATGGTTGAAGTTCAGGATTACCAGCCCCTTGAGCCCCCACTAACAAGTCTTCAACTGATGTAGGATCATCTGAGTTATCGGTTAGGAATTCACGGTTATAACTTAGATCAGAAGGATCTGCACGTGACATACCTCGGTAAATACCGGCCCTTAGGAGAATATTATCATCATAATCAACGACTAAGTTAACACTTGGTAGTACTTCAGTGTAATCACCGCCAGATTCAATCTTTTTAATATTACCGTTTGCTACTAGTTCGACCACACCTGTCGCCGGATCAGTGACAGTGTCAAAAGTGTCTCTAAAACCAATAGAAGTAACGTCAGTATTCACGACACGAACACCAAAGTTACCACGAATAAATTTACCAAACATTTCAGTGTCGTAGTTAAGCATTGCATAAGCAGAGGTAGTTTGTTCTGTTACGTCAATGGTGCCCGTATTCTCGTATGTAACCTCTGGGTATGCGAATTCGCCGCCTTGTGATGCTGCTACTGCTTTAGAGAAACACTCATTATTGTAAGTTGCCCACGAAGCGCCTGTACCGCTTTCTATCACATTACCTGAACTGTCAACATGGGTGATAATATCACCGTCAGAAACACTAGATAAAAAATCAGTCTCAGGGAAGGCTATTTGGCAACCTTCAAGTACGTCGATGGCCGATGTTGCAGATTCATCTAAATTAAATGTAGTTCTTGAGCCATTACCGTTCGTGCCACCAAATTGAACATATGTTAGCTCAGAAACGCGAACGCCAGCTTGAACGCCACTAAAAAAATCACCGTCTAGAATATAATCAATATCAAGGCGTGCACCCATAATTTCGTTGTCGCGGACATTTTCTCTGTCGATACGAGTACGAAGGCTATCAGTAAAATTGGAAATATCAGTCACATCAAAATCAGTAACTGTGAAATGAGGAATATGTTCACCTAAATCCCAAGAAAAGAAAGGACGAGAGCTCGTTCTTCCTCGGTTTGTTATTTGTAGTTCTTCACGGCTAGTTTTAGAATAGCCAAGGTCAAGACTAATCTTTAGATCATCAGAGAAAAAATGTTCAACGTTCAAGCCATATCCACGATAATTTTCTTCACGCGAAAATTGCTCGCCCGCAGATTCGATACGTTCTTCACCTTCCCAATGTAGAATACCGCCAACATCGTTTGTGATCAGATTCTGTCCCGTTACACCCGGTGTAACGCGCTTTTGTAAGAAGATTAAATCATGACGCGCTTCTGCTTGGGTACGATCTGAAATTTGCGCATCAAAATTGATATCCCATTTATTTGAGGGTTGGTATTGTAGAGCAAAGAATAAAGCGTCTCTTTCATCAGATGTTTCATTTTGACGGAAGCTTCGGCTTGAGCCAGTCCATGCGTATTCCCTGCCATCATCGACTGCAAGACCTGTTTCTGGATCAATTTTATTATTGTAGCCTTGGTTACTCGAACCATCTACACCATCTTCACAATCGCCCGCTGAGCTACGGAAAAAACCGGTATTGGTATCGGTTGGATCATTCAAACATGCCCACAAAGATGAACCCGTTGGGCTTGAGCTTCTATATTCAGCTTCTGGCTGGCTAATATCTTGACGTTGAAAGCCTACACTCAAACCAATTGCTTGACCGTTATCAAACTCAAACTGGTCAACATAACTGAGTGTTCCACGGTAGCCCAAATCATCTTGAAGTGAGTTGTCAACGTTTGCCTGGTCTGGGTTGTAGTTAGCTTTTACTTCAGCCTGAAAACGTTGCTTAGCAAAATCTAAAGGCTTAAGTGTCTCCAGGGTAATAACACCGGCAACCCCACCTTCAATCATTGAAGCGTCTTGTGTTTTATAAATAGCCACTTTCTGCATCAGCTCTGATGGGAACTGAGAAAAGTTAACTGAACGGTCACCACTACCATTGGTCGCTTCACGGCCATTGATATGAGTGGCACTTAAGAATGGGCCTAAACCACGAATACTGATTTCAGTAGCACCACCATTTTCACGGTGAGATGATGCACCCGTTAATGATTCTAGCGCCTCACCAATTGAAAGTGCAGGTAAATCACCAATATCTGAAGCAGATAAACCGTCAACAACCGTGGTAGATTCACGCTTTATTGCAATTTGGTCTTGAATTGTTCTACGTGTACCAGTAACTACAACAACTTCTATATCATTATCAACTTTATCTAGATTTTCAGTTTCTGCTTCTTGTGCTATTGCCGAAAATGCAAAAGAACTGGTTACAGAAGTAAATGCAGCAAGCTTCATCCATTTTGCTATAGGTGAAAGCTTGAACTTCCCTATTTTATGGATGGGTTTTGTTTTTTTACTTAATTTCGTCGACATACCGTACTTCCCCTTAGTATTTTAATAAGCATGTTAATGCCATATATTGGTATATGTTTTTATTGCTAGCAGGTTACTGCCATTAAATTCTTATATTTAT
>NZ_MCTY01000215.1:0-74526 GCF_002873635.1 Shewanella sp. 10N.286.52.B9 | reverse complement strand
CAATACCTTATTGATATCAAAGCTGAACACTTGATTGCCATTGCAAACAAAACCTCATAAAGCGTTTGAGTAGTGGGCTTTGGTATTTGTCTTTATGTACTAGCAATCAGAAACAAATGGGCGGCATTACTGCCGCTGCAATACCTTATTGATATCAAAGCTGAACACTTGATTGCCATTGCAAACAAAACGTCATAAATCTTTTGAGTAGTGGGCTTTGGTATTTGTCTTTATGTACCAGCAGCCAAAAGCTGCGCGGCATTTCAATTGGTTGTTTGAGTAAACTAACTCGACCACTTTCTATAGCATATTGCGCGGCTAAGGTGGATAAGCAACCTAAGCCCAGCCCTGCTGAGACACTGCTAATTAACGCCTCTGTGGTATTAAGCTCAAAGGCCAGTTGCCAGTGTTTAAGTTGTGGTGCCAGCGTATTGATAAAGCATTCTCGCGATCCGGAACCTGGCTCTCTTAACACCCAATCATGATTGTCTAAATCGTTAATAGTTACCTTTTCAAGCTTAGCTAGAGGGTGCTCAGAAGCACTAATAACACACATGTTATCGGCACTGAAGGGCACAGAGAGGAGATCAGGGTGGTAATTATCTCGTTCAATTAAGGCGACATCTAGTTCAAAATCAAGCAGTTTTTGGCAAATAGTAGCGGAGTTTGAAATGAATAAACTTTGGCTGAAGTGTTGCTGTTGCTGGCGAAACTGGCTCAGTAAATAAGGGCTAACATGGTTGCCTATGGTGTCACTACTACCAAGCCTGAGTTTACCGCTATTGGCGTGCTCATCATCAAAGAGGGTATTGATTTGCTGGGCGCGATCCAGTAATTCATCGGCCAAAGGCAGCAGTTTTTGACCTTCTTGATTAAGGATAAGTCGATTATTTACGCGATCAAATAGTGGCTGTCCTAAGTGTTTTTCAAGCTCTGCTAGCGCCATGCTTACCGCCGCTTTTGATAAGTATAGTTTTTCAGCTGCTGCAGTTAAGGTGTTGTGCTGAGTAATAGCGTTAAATACATTGAGCTGCCGCAAAGATATCAGTATCGCCATGGTGTTATCATCCCCGCTTTTCATGGTTATCATTAGCGCTGACTTAGGTTTAACGCCAGTTTGCTTTTATTGTCAGTTGTTTTGTTGATGGCCTAATTATACGTTCAATTAAACTTAACGCATGTTTTAAATAATTGGATATATCTGAACAATCAGCAAGAGTAATATCAACTCAAGCTAAAAAGTTGAAACTCTTTTATTGCAATCTCTTTGATTGCTAACAAAGGGGTTTATCCGAGAGTTAAGTTGAGGCCACCATGATAAACATCGCTAAAGCTAAATTAATGACCGCTCCAACCCCTATGGCAGGCTTAGCATTGGCGATTGCTAGCTTAGGTTGGTGCTGGGAGAATCTCGCCGATTTTCAGGGTTATGGTCAATGGGGCAGCGCTGCTATTGCGAGCCTATTATTACTGGTGTTAACGCTGAAGTTTTTATTGCTGTCTCATACCTTAAAGGCAGATTTAGCGCACCCTGTGGTTGGCAGTGTAGTACCGACCTTTGCCATGGCCACCATGGTAGTATCTAACTCAGTTGGGCATTTTTACCCTCAAGTCGGTGATGCTTTATGGTTATTTGCAGTAGGGCTTCATATCGTATTTTTGATTAGCTTTTTATATCACCGCGCTAAAGCATTTGAGCTACATCATATGGTGCCAAGTTGGTTTGTGCCGCCGGTGGGGATTATCGTGGCCGATGTGTCTTTTTCTGGTAACCCGCAATTGACATTAATCGCCCATATCGCCTTGGTATTTGGCATGCTTGCCTATGCCTTGATGCTGCCGGTGATGATTTATCGTTTGATATTTACCCATGAAGTGCCTGATGCGGCTAAACCGACCATGGCAATTTTAGCGGCGCCAGCAAGCTTATCACTAGCGGGTTATTTAACGGTAACGGCTACGCCATCACCCATTATCATTGCCTTACTATTTGGCATTGCAGTGCTGATGACCAGTATTATTTATTTAGCCTTCTTTAAGTTACTAACCCTCCCTTTTAGCCCTGGCTATGCCGCGTTTACTTTCCCTATGGTCATAGGCGCGACAGCATTATTTAAAATGATCAGCTGGATGCAAAGCATTAATATGGCTGAGCAATACATTCAGCAAGTGCGGTTACTGGCTATTATAGAATTATCGATAGCCACCGTGGTAGTGGTGTATGTGGCCGCGTGCTATTTACACTTTTACCAACCCCGAAGGGCAAAATCCGCGCAAGTTTAGCGCGGCTTAATGGTTAATGTGTGCTCAATAGTTTGTGGCAATAATGGCGTAGCTTGATTATTAACATATTGCTGATAGCCACTACGATAATAAGGCGATAACGGGTGGCCAGATTGCCCACCAGGAATGCTCATGATGGCATCTTGCTCATTGCCCGGTTGTACAATAAATCGCTGTGAGGCGCCAAATGAGGCACCTTGCACCGCTGGCATAAAGCTGTCGCCATAACCTTGTGCAGCAGGCATATCTAACCAATGGCTCAGTAAGGGCATCTGTTCTGAAAATGGGTGCTTAATGTCGAGCTTATTTACCTCACCCCAGCGTAAATCAGCTAGCTGATTATCTTGACTGTGCTGTTTAAGTAAGGCGGTTTTAGCCTGTTTGTAGGCGCTGATGGCAAATTCATCCCAACTTTGGAATTGCTTAGGTAGCCAGCTTTTAGGCTGCTGATTGATCAGTTGCCACATAGGCGTTTCTAAATAGCGCTTAATCACAGCTAAGCTGCTGCCTTGGCTTGTTAGATTAGTTTCAATCGGCGCAAAGCTTTGATCTATCATGGCGGCGCGAAAATGTTTTACTAAGCTATAGCCCACCGAGTCTGCACAGGCACAATCGCCCCATTGATTGATGAACTTAACATCTTCAGCGAACCGTTTGGGTTGTTGGCTTAGCAGATTAAGTAGGTATTGCTGCCAAGGCTGTAAAAATCGTGCTTGATTATCTAGCTGCAAATTAAAAAAATCAGTTTCAGTAAATTGCTCTTGCTCATGTAATCTGTCCCGAATTTGCGTAGCGCGGGCCCCAAGAGCATAGCCGCCATCACCGAATTGGGCTAAATCTTGGGTGGAGAGCACCCGTGAATTAGCGGTCCAAATACGATGGCTGAGTGGGTTAATGACACTTGGGACATTGGGTTGGGGTTGCTGCCAAGCTTGGGTTTGCACTTCAGTTGCTGTTTGAGCGACATTGGCAGGATTACTACGACTTGGTAGCGCGCCAGCTATCTTCCAGCCCGCGTTACCTTGGCTGTCTGCTAACAACATATTTTGTGCTGGAATACCGATACTGCTGGCTAATGCCATGGCTTGATCGACTGTGGTTGTTTGCTCTAGTTCAATTAAGCCCATATTAACCGCATAGTCTTGATGGGCGACCCATGATAGTGCGTAGTTTTTATCATTAACGGTTTTTACCGGGCCATATTCACTGACTTGTACTGTATGCATCACTTCTGAGCTGGGCAGTTTAATCGGCTCATATTCAAGCGCTATTTCAGTGTTGGCGTCAATTTCAACCCAGTCAGCGGTGTCCACATAACTGTTGGTAAATCCCCAAGCGAGCTTGCCATTAGAGCCCACAACAATGGCTGGCGCGCCGGGTAATGAGACGCCAGTTATTTGCGCCGATGGATTGGTATTATTTGGGACATTATTGGTTTTAGCATCGCTAATGCTGGGGTAATTTAATTGCGCTCGATACCAGATAATAGGTACGGCAAACGATAAGTGCATATCATCAGATAACATTGCCCGGCCAGACTTGGTAAGCTCTCCGGTCACTGCCCAGTTATTGCTGCCGACCTCTAATGGGGCGGTGATTGTGCTGCTGTTTGCTTGAGCCAAAAGCTGGGGCTCAAGTGTTGGGATATCGCCGTCAAAGTAGGGGATTTGGCTATCATCAAGAGCTGCCTGATGGTGGCTTGTTTGGGTTAAAAATGCCAGCATATCGGGGCCAAAGGTCTGTTTTATTTGGGTTAAGGCCATATCTCGCTTAATGGTATTGCCTTGTAAATCAAGATACATACTAAATATGACCAATAAGCTGTCGGTTTCATGCCATGGTTGAGGACTTGATTGGGTGAGTAGGTATTCAAATGAGGACAGAGTTTGCGCCTTCAGTGCGGCATTTACCCCTTTAGTGTAAACCCTAAGGGTTTGCTTTTCTTTTGTGGTTAAGCCATCAAATATCATTTGTGCCCGTTTGCGTAGCTGATGAAAGCGGCGGTTTTTATCGCGCTCAAGTGCCTTTTCACCAAATATTTCAGCTAGTTCACCTGCGGCATTGCGTCGTAATAAGTCCATTTGAAAAAAGCGGTCTTGGCTGTGGGCATAGCCAAGGGCATAAGAGGCATCAAGGCGGTTGCTGGCGCTGATAATCGCCGTGCCGAGTTCATCACGTTCAATGGTGACAGGCGCTGTTATATCTTGGCTATTAAAGCTTGTATTTAAGCTGGGCATACTTAGGCGCAATACACTATAAATGGCTAATAACACCAGCATGATCAGTACGACTAGGCTGGTGAGCGTGTATTTGGTGACGTTAGATTGCAACACCTTGGTAAAGCTAATAGACATGGTTATGACCCTAAAGAATATTCGAGTCTATGATAACCAAGGTTACTAGTTTGTTAACAGCATTTTGTTGCTTATAGCAAAATAACTTAACGTTATAAAATAGCGTTTATAAATTAGGGTTAGTTAATCATTGCTGATTAATTTTGGCTTTAAATTTAGCGCGAGTTTCTTGATTGGCTTTACTGTACCAATAATCGAGCATTTCAGTGATTTCTGCCTGATCTTGAGCAATTGTCTTAGGTGTAATCGCTGTCGGAGTTAATGCTGGCGCAGCCGCGACAGTGGCAGGTGCTGCTGTGGTCGTTGACGCAGGAGTTATCGTTGCTGTCGAGGTTATTGTTGGTGCAGCAGTTAACGCTGGCTTAGTCGCGAGATTGGCGTTATCGACACTTAGCGGCGTAAAGCTCATGGCGGCAGGTTTATTGCTAAGGTTGTACTGGCTGAGCTCAAGCTCAAAATCGCGGCCTAATTGCAGCCCATCTTTTAGGAGTAAATCTTGTATAAACTCCACAGGTAGACCTTGGCTATTGGTAAGGGTTAATTGGGGCGATTTATTAAAGCTATTGGCGGCATTTCGATTGCGTATGCTTGGCAGTTTAAGGCGATAGGTATCATTACTGGCGCTAAACTTTACGATCACCGCTTCAGATTTAAATTGCGTTTGCATGCCGCTATCACGGTAATTAACCTGATAGCGAAATAGCAGCTGATTGTCACCTTCAACCAAAGTCACTTCATCAGTATCCAATTGTTGGCCATTCAATAGCAATACATCAACACTACTAGGAATATCTAATACGCTAGCGGCAAAGCTTGCAGGGCTGGTGATGACGACGAGGAGTCCGATGATAAGTGGATGTAATTTCATGGTGTTCTCATTATGGCTAGAAGTGGGTATGGTCACTATTGGCATTGAATGATGCTGAGCGAGCAGTGACTATTTGTTCAAAACAATGCTTAATCGTTCCATTAAGTTATAGCAAAGCTCGCCTGAGTTACAACTTAGGCATAACTAACTTTTAGGAATTTGATAATCAAAAAACTTGCGATGTTCAGGGCCTGCTAAGTTGGTGTTCACTTTATTAGGGTGCTTATATTCGCCCCAGCTTGCCACATGGGTGCCAACATTAAGCTGTGGAAACTCAGCAGTGGGGCTGTCATGTATACCAATGAAGTTGAGTAAAGTTTGCAGGCTATTGTTATCGCTAAGTTTTATCGATAGAAAGTCATCTCGATGCTTAAAGTAATGGTAAACAGCTTGTTGATGCGCAAGGTAGCAAGCTTTTAAACGCGCTTCATCTAGCAGATTATCAGCGTCTAACGGGCCAAAAGTTTGTTTGAAACAGCGCTTAAGGATCGGATGGAAGGTGCCGGTTTTATCGGCAAGGTTTGGCCTCATTTTTGTGAGCAGCATTTGTATTGACGCAACCCAAGTGTCGATAGGTCGGTCGATGTAGACAAATTTGGCATCGGGAAATAACTGATCTAACTGTGGGTAATCACAAAAACAGGGCACATCTGAAACCACATCGGCCACTTCAAAAGCGCGTTTGGTTAAACCGATATGGGCGACTTTTAATCCCTGTTCAAGTAAGGCAGCACTCACGCTGGTGGTGCCAGTTCTGGGCAAACCAATGATAAACACTTTGGACATGATTGCTCTCGATTAATACTCAAGAAACAATGATGTTAGGCTTGGGTATGGTGAGTTAAATGTGCGCCGAAAACGCAATAAACTAAGGTGACTCCTTAGGTGCGGTACAAAATTTTTATCACATGCCAACCGAACTTGGTTTTAACTAAATGGGGGGTAATAAGCTCACCAGTAAAACAGACTCTATCGAATTGTGGCACCATTTGACCTTTTTTAAATTCACCTAAGTTACCGCCACTTTTTCCTGAAGGGCACGATGAGTGTTTTCTTGCTAGCACATCAAATTTAGCGCCATTATCAAGTTGCTTGATTAAGTCTTCTGCTTGGGTTTTGTGTTTAACTAATATGTGCAGTGCTGCAGCGGTTCTGGCCATGGGGACTCTCCAATCAATAATGGCCAGATTATACCTTGTTTAATGGCAAAATTTGAATCGAATTTAATCGCCCGAGTTTGACTCTGATTTTTAGTTGAATTGATGGTATAACAGCTAGCTTAGTCCCTTTAAAACAGATGAGTGATACATGTCTCAACGACTCAGCAGCCCGTTAGTGGATCAGCCATTAGCCCGTAAGCAAGTGCAATTGTTTTACGTTTACGACCCTATGTGCAGCTGGTGCTGGGGATATCGCCCCACTTGGCTGGCATTAGCTGAGCAAATCAAGCTGCAGTTGCCTCAGGTGCAACTGACATACCTGTTAGGCGGCTTAGCCCCAGACTCCGATGTGCCAATGCCACTAGAAATGCAGCAATTTTTAGCTAACACCTGGCAAAAAATAGCGACGCAGCTAGGAACCCAATTTAATTTTGATTTTTGGCGTCAATGCAAGCCAAGGCGTTCGACTTATCCCGCCTGTCGGGCTTGCCTTGTGGCAAGGCACTATGGTTTAGAGCAGCAAATGCTGTTTGCCATTCAACAAGGCTATTATTTGCAGGCGCAAAACCCCTCAGATGACAGCACACTCATTGCATTCGCAAGCCAACTGGGTATTGATGAAGCAGACTTTAGGGCGAAATTAACCTCCAGTGCCACGCAGCAGCAATTACTGTCAGAGCTTAATGTTGCTCAGTCTTTACCTATTGAGGGTTTTCCGTCACTGGTATTGGCGATTGATCAGCAAAGCTATTGTGTTCCATTGGATTATAAAGATGTTAATGTCAGTCTAAAAGCGATTAACAAGCTGTTAGCTGAGTAACTATCAGTTATTTTTGGTTAATGACAGGCACAAAAAAACCAGTTGCAAGGCAACTGGTTTTTATTGCTCTTTATAGAGCGCTTACACTTGATTAACTAGTTTGGCCAAATCTGGATTATGGTCAAGCTACATCAAGGTTAAGGAGCTTATTTTACTGTGTGGCAATCAGCACATTCAGTAATAGTAAGATCTGGTGTATGTAGATCAGTATCTAACTCGTGAGCGTCAGTTAGGCTGTGACAATCATTACAAGTTTCGATGTTTGCTTCCATTTCAGCATGCTCTTCAACATTGATAGCATTGTGACAATCAACACAATCAACAGCAAAAGCAGAACCTGCAAACATAAGTGCAGCAATCATAGATAAATATTTCATAGTAACTCCATCATCAGTTAAGGGGCTTAATCGCCCATGCTAAGAACCTAAGTTGGCCTTAACAAACTGCGCATACTCAATGAACCAATATCTTAATGAAAATAAATCCGTTACTTTAAAACTAAGAACACTGAAAATTGGATAGCACATTTTTTAAATTAGTCTTTGTAATACAGCCTAAACTGCCTTACTCGAAGACTATCTTATCGATTTATGTTAATTGAAACTTAAAATTGCCCTTAAAGGTACAGTTTTGCATTTTCTAGCTTAGTTAATTCTCAAGGTTGTGATCTGCTTAATAAAATTCTAGAAAATTAAAATGTGTTAACCCTATCCGAGTTCAGAATTAACAGGGGGAAATTTTTGGAGAAAGCGGCTTAATCATTTAGGCGCGACAGATCTTAATCCATTTATCTGGTAGTGGATTAAGTAATGGCTGGAGCTGCGAAACATCATGATAAAGCCAGTTGTTAATCTCGGTAGACGGAATAAACAATGGCATGCGGTGGTGATACTGAGCGCATTTATCATTAGGGTTAATGGTAAGTGTAACCAGTTGATTTTCTTCAGGGTACAGTATGCCAGCCATAAACAATGGCTTATTAGCTGCGTGACTGAAGCGATACTTTTGTTTTTTAGTCTGGCGTTCATCGCGCCACTCAAACCAAGCACTACAAGGGATGATACAGCGCTGCTGTTTAAAGGCATTGGCAAAGGTTGCTTTGTCGGCCGCGGTTTCTCCTTGGGCATTAATAATGATTTTTTTAGACCAATTAGGTTTTATCCCCCAAAGGCTATTTATGACAGTTAAAGGCGGAATATTTGCCGAGTGACTTATTGTTGCAATTGCAGTGCTACTAGGGTCTGCGGCATTTATTGATGGGGTTGTTTCAGGGCAAGTACGAGTGATGCAGGTAACAGTATCTGTTGGGCGTAAATCAAGGTTTGTTTGTATCGACAGTGGCATATCAAACAAGTCATCAAGTGTTTGCTTCATGCCATCAAATAGCATTTCAATTCTGCCACACATCATTTCGGCCCCTTTTTAATTCCATTCACTTAAAGTAGCATTTTTTCCCATGAGTTTGACTAATGATTTGTGTCGAGTAGCTTTGAAAATTTGCTTAAATAGCATTCTCGACTTTAAAAATTCAAACGAGCGTATAAATTTTTTAAAAATTTTTTGCTTCAGCGCACACGTGTAAGTTTATGAAATGCTGGTATTATTTTTTAAATGTTACTTTGTTGTTGTAATTATTGGGTTTATTTTTAATTAGAATGTTTGATCTAATTTAATTTTTGTGACGTAATGCACACTATTAGTCTGGTCTGATGAGTGTAAAACTATGAGCTTAAGAACAACATTTAAAAAAGTATTGCCAAGTATTTCGACGACAGAACAAGAAGCGTTAGATGCCGGAGATGTTTGGTTAGAAGGGTCTATTTATCAGGGCATTCCTGATTTTGCCGCCTTACGTGACATTCCTGGGGCAACGCTGTCAGCTGATGAGCAAGCTTTCCTCGATGGCCCGGTGCAAACATTAATCGAAATGGTTGATGATTTTGAGATTCAAAATGGTAAACACTTACCAGACAATATTCTTACTTACTTAAAAGAGAACAAATTCTTCTCTTTAATTATTCCTAAGTCTTACGGTGGACTTGAGTTTAGCCCTTATGCTAACTCAACTATCGTAGCGACCATTGCTGCTAAAAGTTCTGCGGTTGCTGTTACGGTCATGGTGCCTAACTCTTTAGGTCCTGGCGAGTTATTAATGCACTACGGTTTAGATAGCCAACGTGACTTTTGGTTGCCTCGTTTAGCTAACGGCCAAGAAATTCCATGTTTTGCGTTAACAAGCCCTGAAGCGGGTTCTGATGCTGGTGGTATTCCTGATATTGGTACCGTCACCATGGGTGAGTATCAAGGCGAGCAAGTACTGGGTTTATCAGTAACTTGGGATAAGCGTTATATCACCTTAGCGCCAATCGCTACGGTACTCGGTTTAGCGTTTAAAGTTGAAGATCCACAAGGTTTATTAGGCGGCAAAGAGCAGCTTGGTATTACTTGTGCGCTTATTCCTAAGGCGCACCCTGGTGTGCAATTAGGTAACCGTCATGATCCTATGGGCTGTCGTTTTTATAACGGTACTACCCGTGGTGAGAATGTGTTTATTCCAATGGACTTTATTATTGGTGGTCAAAGCAACATAGGTCGCGGCTGGCAAATGCTGGTTAGCTGTTTAGGTGCTGGCCGTGGTATTTCGCTGCCGGCTTTAGGTGTTTCAGTTAGCCAATGTTCATTTAAGTCTTCTGCTGAATATGCCGCTGTGCGTGAACAGTTTGGTTTATCAATTGGTAAGTTTGAAGGTATTCAAGAAAAGCTTGCAGATATTGCCGGTAAAACTTACTTGCAAGAGGCGATGCGAGTGCTAACCACTGAAGGATTAGGTTTAGGCTTAAAACCTTCTGTAGTAACAGCTATTGCAAAGTATCACATGACAGAGCTTGGACGTGATGTTCTTGATTCTGCTATGGATATTCAAGCTGGTAAAGCGATTCAACGTGGACCACAAAATACCTTAGCATCAGGTTATGTGGCGCAACCTATTGCAATTACCGTTGAAGGTGCCAACATTCTAACCCGTAACTTGATGATTTTTGGTCAAGGGGTGATGCGTTGTCATCCTCACTTACAAAGTATGGTTGAATCAATTCATAGTGATGCAAGTGATGCTGATAAAACCTTTAACCGTTTTTTCAGACAAACCGTAGGTTACAGTGTTGGTAATAGTTTACGCGCATTCAAATTAGGCGTATTGCCATTTACTGCTCCTGCTTCATCTGCATTGCCTGAAGTTATTGGTTACGAAAAATCAGTACACAAGCTTGCATCTAAACTGGCTGTTTATGCTGACTTCTCGTTGCTTGTATTAGGCGGCAAGCTTAAACAGGCTGAAATGATCTCAGCACGTCTAGGTGATGTAATGAGTTACCTTTATGCGGCGATGGCATCGATTCGTTTTTACGAGCAAAAAGTGTCAGCAGATGAGCGCACGCAAGCTAAGCCATACTTTGATTACGCGACTCGTTGGGCGCTATGTAAAGCTGAAGAAGCACTACTAGGCTTCCTAGAGAACTTCCCATCTAAGCCGACTCGCCAGTTCATGCGTTTAATCACCATGACTTACTCAGCTAAAATGCCAAAAGTGAATGATGATTTGGTCAGAGAGCTTGCCCATCAAGCCCAGCTTGATACTGAGTTTAAAAAGCAGTTAACTCATTTAATTAAGCCTGTTGCTGGTGATGGTAACTACATTAATGAGCAAGCTTACTTAGCTAAAATGGCATGTTTACCTATGCTAGCTAAAGTGAAAAAGGCCCTTAAACAGCGTGTATTTAAAGCTGGGGTTCGTTTCTCGTTAACACTGGATGCCGCGCTTGAAGCTAAGGTTATTACAGCCGATGAGCATAAGCAGCTGCAAGATTACAACTTAAAGCGTGAACGTGCGATCCGAGTTGATGAGTTTGATTTTGATATGAACATAATTACCGATAAAGCGGATTTAAAAATCGCTAACTAATATCGCTAAAATCAGCCTTGTTTAGGATGTTAAAAGCCGCCTTTAAGCGGCTTTTTTGCGTTTAGGGCTTATGTTGGCAAGATTAATGTTTGATTAATTGTCGATTAAATTGTAACCGGCTCACAATTTTGTATTAAAGCTGTATTTTAAGCGCGTTTTAATCATCAAAGTTTGATCTTAGTTCGTTTTTTGCTCAGCGCTAGGGCGTATAAATTAATGATGGTCACTAACTTTGTGGAGGAATAATGACTCGTGCTTATAACAGCAAATTGGCGTTAATACTCAAGGTGACTTTTATTTGCTTGCTGCCCAGTGTTGGTCATGGTGCTGAGGCCATTGTGGGCGGCGTTGTGGGTTATGCCGATTATAGCGCTTCTTCTGTGGGGCTTTCTGATACTCAAGAAAGTGGCATTAATTATCAATATAGAACAGCGATAACGTTAAACCCAAGTAACCGTTTATACGGTGCTTATTCCTATAATTCTGATGATATGACTCAGCATGAAGGACTATTAGTCTCCTATGACCGACTGTTTTCGGTTGATGATGTACATGATATAAAATGGTTTATTGGTGCTTCTGCAGGGTTTAGCGGTAATGAAATTCAATTAACCGATTTAGATCGAAGTTATCAAGACTCTGGCAGCAGCTATGTTTATGGCGGACAAGTGGGTTTTCTATTTGATTTGGGACATGATTTTACATCTGAGATAGGTTTTCGTTATTTAAGGCATAATGTCACTTCTTCGATGGAATATAACAGTGCTGCGTTATCAGTTAATGATGCTGAGCAAATTTACTTCGGCATTGATTTTACCTTTTAATCGCTTGTAATAAAAAAGCCATATCAAAATGAATTGATACGGCTTTAAAACTAAGCGGGTTAACTTTTTTAGCCCACTATTAATTTAGTCATCAATTAACTTGCTTTGATAAACTTGCCTTCAGAATCTTTAAAACTACCAACGGCTATGATAATAAAGTCGATTAGTGTCCAAATACCAAAACCACCTAAAGTTAATAGCATTAGGATACCAGTACCAATTTTACCTGCATAAAAACGGTGCGCACCGAACATACCTAGGAAAAAACATAATAGTAGCGTTGGTACGAATCCTTTGTCGCTTACTTGGACATCTGCAGTTGCTGTTTGTACTTCTGACATAAATAAATCCCTTAATTATAATTTTTGTCCTGGATAGGTAATCAACTTACCTTTCCCGTCCCTATAGCTTCCAACTAGAAGCATAAAAGTGACCACTATAGTGTGAATAACATCGATAACGATGAGACCTAAACCAAGTAGCGCGAGGGTGACGTCTTCAAACTGCATGAGTGTTAGCCCTACAATGGCTAAAGATAAATCAAATACACCATGGCTAATACGGCCGCAGTAAAAATGATGAATTCCTAGCACTCCGAAAATACCGGAGAGGATAACTGCTACAGCGTAGTTTTTTTCTGATTTGACAGAATCAGTCACTTTCAACCTCCTTGATTAAAATCTTAAAGTTTTATATAGCAAAGGCTTACCTTTATCAATCTAAAGTTGTTAATAAATAAGTTAATTTGTGTCACAAATCTAGGTTTAATAAGAAATTTGAATAACGATAGGTTAAATCAATGAGAGCTTATATCCGAGCTGCAGGCTATACATGAATGGTTTTTCGATAATGTTTCTGTTAACGCTAATGTGAAAAAGTTGTAAATTATGATTAAGTTAGGCATGTTAACCTTCGGGTAAAATTAAAAATATAAGAAGGGTTATATGTCATATCTAGCAATAGCAGCAACTAGACGAATTCAATATTATTTGAGTCATAAAAAATCGTTTAACCTAGCGATTATAGTCGGTTTATGTAGCGTAATACCTTCAATACAATCAGCCGATTTTAAAGTCATCCACGCTGGCGAATTACTTTCCATTGCAGGTGAAAAAACCACTAAACAACAATCAATATTGATTAAAGATGGTCAAATCAGCGCCATCAACAGTGGCTATATTGAGCTTCCATCCAGCCAAATAACTGAAGCAGATACCCTTGAATATATTGACCTCAAAGACAGCTTTGTCATGGCGGGTTTAATGGATATGCACGTGCATTTACAAGGGGAGTTAGGGCCCAATAATGACAGCGAAGCATTACGCATGTCAGATGCCGATGTGGCAATGAAAAGTGCTTATTTTGCAAATAAAACACTGTTAGCTGGTTTTACCACAGTAAGAGATTTAGGCGCCAAGCCTGAGCAGATTTATGCGCTTCGTGATGCGGTTAACAAAGGCTGGTTGGCAGGCCCTCGAATTATTGCCTCAGGCGGCGTCTCTGTCACTGGTGGTCATGGTGATGTGGATGGGAAAAGCCCTGACTTACTGGATATGCTAACCTCTAAAACCATTTGTGATGGTCCCTTTGATTGCCGCCGTGCCACGCGCCGAGCGATAAAATATGGCGCTGATGTGATTAAGATTACCTCTACAGGCGGCGTGTTGTCAGATACCAATACCGGCACAGGCCAGCAGATGGCCAATGACGAGTTAAAAGAAGTCATTGATGCAGCGCATGCATTAGGGCGTAAAGTCGCCAGCCATGCCCATGCGGCTGAAGGGATTAATGCGGCTCTGAGAGCAGGTGTTGATAGCATTGAACATGGCAGTTACGCCAATAAAGAATCGATTAAGCTATTTAAAAAGTCAGGGGCTTACTTAGTGCCAACTCTGTTAGCGGGTGACACTGTGGTTCAAATGGCTAAAAGTGATGGCAACTTTATGTCTGAAGCAATTAAAGCCAAAGCGATTAGGGTCGGTCATGATATGCAAAACAACTTTGGTAATGCCTATAAAGCGGGGGTTAAGATTGCTTTTGGTACAGATAGCGGCGTATCACGCCACGGCGATAATGCTAAGGAGGCTGTGCTGATGAGTCAGGCGGGGATGAGCAATCAAGATATCTTAGTCAGTGCGACCATTAACGCTGCTGACCTTATTGATATGAGCGATACTCTAGGCACGCTAGCACAAGGTAAGCATGCTGACATTATTGCAATGAAAGCGAGCCCCCTTGAAAGTATTGATGCCTTACTTGATATTCATTTTGTCATGAAATCAGGTAAAGTACATAAGCAATAACCTTGGCTAATCATTATCACCAAGGCTCCCGAAGGAGCCTTTTTAATGGATGGTTAATTTAGTCAACCCAATGCAGTACATCACGAATAATCGACCATCGCGGCACTGGTGTGGTTGCGCCTTTTCCTAGCATCCAATAATCATAAAATTGTTGCTGGTGGCCATCGACTCGGCGCAGTTTTTGCCAGTTATTAATGTAGTTTAATAGTGACTGATTAGTTTGTGCGACGGCATAAGCCACAGGGTAGCGATTTTTACCTTCTAAAATAGCAATGCCGTAACCTGGGAAGAATAATGTCCAAGCTGAACCTGCTTCAGCGCTGATCACCACCGCATCGTATTTGGGCGCTTTTTGCCTAAAGAAATCTTTATAACCGTCAATTTTAACAAAATTAATATGAGGCAGTTTTTTCTTGGCATCGGCAATTTTATCATCATGTTCAATATAGGCGATGGTGGTATTTTCCATTTCGAGAATGGACTCATCAGTTTTGAAGCTATTAACCCGATGATCTTGAGTGGCAATGGCGATGTTAAGCTCTAGCACTGGTTCGCCATAACTAAGCCTGTCCATTTGTTTGATATCCATTGACAGACCCGACATGGCGACATCAAAATAGCCAGCCTGTAATGACGCTGCGAGCTTATCTTTTTTGAACGGGATAAACTCTACCTCGACTTTCAAGTCCTCCGCCAACTTAGTGGCCATTGCAATATCAAAGCCCACTAACTGGCCGGCATTATTGTAGTAACTAAAAGGCACATTACTGGGAATGTAACCGACTCTTAGTAAGCCACGTTGGCGAATGGAATGGACGCTGGCGATTGCTTGAGTGGGCGTTTTACCGATTTCAGGGTATTGGCGAGTCACTTTCGTGGGCACTTTGTCAGCCACTTTCATGTTGGCGATCACCTCACTGGTGATATCAGGGCTATGTATAAATAATCCCATACCTATGCGGCAAACAACAATGGTGACCGCGGTACTGGCTAAAAGCCCAACCGACATTTTAATTAATTGCGGCGGACGAATTTTCAGTGTCCCTTGGAATAAGCACACGGTTAATAGGGTGAGGGCGAATAGGTTCATTACTGCGGCAATAGAGTTGAACTTGCCTGTGATAAAGCCTGACATGACAAATAGTTGGAATAAGTCTGAAGGTAGTTGCACTAAGTCCAACATAAAAGGAATGGCGACATACACACTACCAAATAATGATAATAAGCCACTGACAGACAACGACGGCATAGCGCTGATATCAACAGGGGTGCCATTAAACCAGCCTGCAAAGTAGACAAACAAGATAACGGTTAATTTACCGATATTGGGGAAGGTAAATGCAATAGGCACCAAAATCTCAATCAGGGTGACGCCATCTTCAGTTAAGTTATTATGCTCACGCATAATTTGCTTACACTCAGCAATAATTACCGGAATAACAATAAAGATATTACCTGTGGCAAAGGCGGTAACTAAACTGGCTTTACTTATGTTAACCGTCTGCCTATAAGTGATTGGCGTTAATGACGAAACTATCCAAGGTAGCACTGCAAATGTGAGCAATAAGCACAAAGCAAAGTAACTAATAAGGTAAACCTGCATACTGGCAAATTCATCCACTCCCATAGTGCCAGCTGCCGATGCTGACATGGCAAAAATACCAATAGGCAACACTTTAACCAAGCCTTGGGTGATCCGAGAAAAGGCTTCTGTGATGGTATGCATGAAGGTTAACACCAGCTTTTTATTGTCGCCCTCCATACTAATTAACGCGAGACCCAAGGCAATACTGAATACCACCATGGCAGGAACATAGCCTTCCGCCATCGACTCAAACGGGTTTGAAGGAATATAGAGCTTAAAATAATTAATCGGCTGGGCAGGTTCGATAATACTGGTGCTGAAAAACGATGCTGATTCAATAAACGGAAAAGACAATGGCATTAACGCAGTGAGAACTAAACCGACTAACCACAGCAATAACATAATGGCGCCAGCGCGGCTAAAAATTAATATGGCCGTGCTTTTTTGCAGTTTGCCTATACCGCCAATAAGCGATACCACTATGTAAGGCAATACGGTCATTTGCATTAATAAAATAACGCCATTACCGATAGCGCTAAGCCAGCCTACGGACTCGCCAAAGAATATCCCCACAGCAAAGCCGACAAACATAGCCACTAGCATTTGGGTTGAACTGGTCATCGCAAGTAATTTTTTAAACACAGTTATGTTCCATTTATTATCTGGGCTTGAGGGTAAACTCACATTAACCGTTAGCAGGCTAATGTTTTGATAATGCTACAAAGTTGTTGCTCAAGTTTAATATTAACAGTGTTAGTTTGGATTAGGGATAATTTGTACAATAAATATCTTACTGAATTTATTTATATGCAGTGTTTTTGAAACGGCTAAAAAGCCACTGTAAATACAGTGGCTTTAAAGGGGAAGGGGGGAGTTTCAATACAGATATTCAGAGGCTTAATGTGCCACAGGTATCATTAAAGCGGTTTTAATTTGCCTTTAGCGTCATTAATACACTGGTAACCTTTACCGCGCATGAAGTCAGCGAGTTCTGTTTCAATACGCTCAAAGCAAGCTTCACCTTCTTTTTCAAAACAGGTCGCGATTTGTACCGCATCAGCACCGGCGAGTAGGTATTCAAAGGCATCGATTCCGGTTTTTATCCCGCCAACGCCAATGATTTGTACGTCATCATCCAGCAGTTCACGAAAGGCGCGCACATTGGCTAAACCGACAGGTTTAATATAATCACCACACAAACCACCAAAGCCGCCTTTAGGCTTGATTATGGGTTGCTCAGTGTACGGGTCGATAACTAAAGTGTTGCCGATTGAGTTAATGCAGGTGATAAATTTTACTGGATATTTTTTGATGACATTGGCTGCTGCCACAAAATGTGACATATCAAAATAAGGCGCCAGTTTAATGCCAATCGGTTTATTACCAAGCGCTGTTAGGGCAGCGAGTGCTTTGTCAGTTTGTTCAAAGTCATAGGCGACCTGCGCTTTACCAGGGATATTAGGGCAAGAGAAGTTAACTTCAATTAGGTCAACATCACTGTTTTGAAAGGCGCTAACCATTTCAATATTATCTTCAATGCTAAAGCCTGAAATGCTTACAACAACAGGTTTACCTAATGCTTTTAATTGAGGCACCATTGCTAAATAAGCTTTATAACCTAAATTGGGTAAGCCCATCGATTGAATCGAACCTAATGGTAAATCTTTATAGCGTGGCTCAGGATTGCCTTCGCGTGCTTCCATGGTACAAGATTTAGTGACCACAGCAGCCGAATGAGATTGGGCAATCGTGTGCAGTTCATCCCAAGTGGTGCACTTGGGGCCAGAGGCATTCATCAAGTAACTGTCTAAGCTAATACCAGCAATTTCAGTGGATAAATCGATGTTCATGAAGCGTCCTCTTGGTGGAATAAACAATAAAAAAGCATGTGTAAATTGCGAGGTAGTTTATGCAGCGGGACAATAGAGGTATTGATTAAAAACAATAAATATGACAAATGTGTGATTATTTTTTAAGAGTGTTAACTAGAGCGCATAAATGCTGCTGTTCTTTATGCGCTGTTCTTTATACCACCGAGTAAGGCAGCGATGAACTGTTGCTGTTAATCGCCACTTACGTTTATAGCTATTTTAATTTGTAAATGACCTCAACACGCTCCTCGACACTGACTTGACCGTATTGATAGCTTTCGGCCGTGTCACTTTGCATTGCCGCCATACGCATCATCACAGGTTGTACCGACTGCTGAGTTAAGTAGCTGATTTTCCAAACACCATCGAGCTCACGTTCAAAACCTTGGGCCAGTGATTTAGCTTTTTGCTTGGCATCTTTAATGGCTGCTTGTCTTGCTTTTTCGACCGCTGCAGTTTCGTTTGATGATTTCAAACTGATATTTTGCACTTGATTAATGCCTTCTTCTAATGCGGAATCTAAAATGTCATTAAGCTTAGGCAGCTGCTTGATGGTAACAATCACTTGTCTGTTAGCGCGGTAACCCACTAACTCTTTGGGTTGTTTCGAAGGGTAATGGTATTGCGGTTGGATGCTCAAATTAGCGCTAGATATCGCATTTTTATCGACTCCAGCATCCTTGAGTCGCTTGATGAATTTAGCGACGGCTTGATCAACAGCGACTTTAGCTTGCTTGGCATCATCTTTAGTTAGGCTGACTTGAACTGAAATTACCGCCATATCAGGGGCTATTTTTAAATGGCTCGTACCAACCGTTTCAAGATGTGGGAAATTATAGTCAGCAGCAATAGCATTTTGAGACAGTGAGCCAAATAGTAATCCTGTTGCTAGCAAACCATTCATTAAGGTTGTTTTTATAATGCGATGTGTTGATGTTGTCATGTCGTGCTCCAAACAATAAATGAGGTTGGTAGTAACCTTGTTATAGCTATAAACGAGAGCAAATTTGAAAAGGGTTAATTTATTGAATTTTATTTTTGACGCGATAAAACCTAATTAAGAAAAGTCAGTTTTTAATAAGCACTTTTTAGGCGTTTGGCGTTTAATGCAAAATATAGGCGTAAAAAAGCCTAGTTAAATTAATCGCTAGGCTTTTAGGTTAGGCATATTAAAAATGATTGCGGCGTTATTCTACTCGCTCACCATCAACCCAAGTTTCCAGCACCTTAGTTTTCCAAATATCTTCAGGGTTAATAGCAAAGATATCTTTATCAATCAGAATAAAATCTGCTTTACGCTTAGGGACAAGTTGGCCAATCATTTGCTCTTGATGGGCGGCAAAAGCGGCGTGGGTGGTAAATGTGGCTAATGCTTCGGTTAAATTCATGCTTTCGCGGCGATACCAGCCATCAACAGGTTGATTGTCGTGATCTTGACGAGTTACCGAGGCGTGCAGGCCATAAAAAGGATTTGGCGACTCAATGGGGAAGTCAGAGCCTGCGGCAATAATCGTATTGGCATTAAGTAGCTTACGCCAAGCGTAGGCGCCTTTTATACGGGCATTACCAATTCGGTCTAATGCCATGTTTTTATCACTTGTGGCATGGGTTGCTTGCATTGATGCGATAACATTGAGTTGCGCAAAACGTGGAATATCGGCTAATTGCAACACTTGGGCATGTTCAATTCGATGGCGTAAATGACGGCTGTTACTTGCGGCGATATTGGCTTGGTAGTGATCCAACACTATTTGATTGGCATTATCGCCAATGGCATGGGTATTGACCTGAAAGCCTGCATCCATCGCTTGTTGAATCGTATCGCCCAACTCTTTTTCAGAATAGAGCAATAAACCTTTATGGCCAGCTAAATCGCTATAGTCTTCAATCAATGCAGCGCCGCGACTGCCAAGGGCGCCGTCGGCGGATATTTTTACGCTGCTGATGTGTAATTTATCTGAGCCAGAAGCCATCGGTCCTGCCTGCATCATCTTGTCAAATTCAGGGTCTTGAGCATCTATCATGGCGTACACGCGAATTGGCAGTTTATCGGCATAATCAAGTGCCTGATAAGCCGCGATAGTGTCACTGCCAATACCTGCATCATGGACACTTGTTAATCCCTGCTTAGCCAGCGAAGTAAGAGCTGTTAGCAGTATTTCTTGTTGCTCGTCGATAGAAGGTTGTGGGATTTTAGTAGTGATCAGGCTCATGGCATTATCAATAAATACCCCTGTCGGCTGACCATCAGCATATTTGATAATTTCACCACCTTCAGGGCTGGTGGTGGCAGAGCTAATACCAGCGATTTTCATCGCAGCGCTATTTGCCCAGCCAGCATGGCCATCAATGCGAACTAACCATACAGGGGTATCGGGAAAGACTTTATCCAGTGATGCAGCCACGGGAAAGTTTTGTTGTGGCCATAACACTTGGTTCCAGCCGCGTCCTTGTATCCATTGCATTGTTGGTTGTAATTGCCTAAATGCTACAACAGTTTCAACGGCTTGTTGTTCAGTCACGCTGCCACGTAACTGGGCTCGCATCAGGCTTAATCCATAGCTTAAAACATGACCATGCGCATCGATAAGGCCTGGTAGTAAGGTTTTGCCTTGTCCATCAATTCTTACAATACTGGTGTTAGTACTGTAGGGAAGATGTTCATTTTCAAGGTAGATTTTTTCAATGACATCGCCGTTAAATTGTAATGCCTTAAACTCAACTAATTTACCATTACTGACAGTGTAGCCATTGATATTATTGATAAGTTTACTTTGGGCAAGGCTTGTTAACGGGGGAAGGCAAAGGCAAGTAAGTAATAGTAATTTATAGTTCTTAAGCATGATTAAACCGGTCCATGTTCTTATTATTTGTGTTTTTAGCGTATCTTAAATACAAAATGCCACACTGTTACCAAAATGTTAACTGCTTTATTTTGAAAAGAGACCTTTGACTCTAGGGCTGTAGCACTTTGGTGGTTAATATTCATCTCGAAAGCGCAATGCTCCCTCTTTATTTAGTAGGCCGTTGGCTAAACCTTGAATATCGATGGTTGCGATGAACTGGTATACTTTAAATTATGTAATAGGTTAATATATAACAATATTTATATTAATTAACCTTATCGGTTTCAGTGAATTCCAACGCCAATGTCTTTTATGGCAAAGAGCTTCGAGAACTGAATAAAATGAATTGAATGTGATTTTGACAACTGTTTGGGTGTGCTATGGATTATGTTGCTTTATTTTTGGTGCTGGTTGGAAGCATCGGGCTGGTGTTATCGTTACGCCCAGCTTATGCCATCTGTGCTTATTCTCAGTTTAGTAATAAAGGCTGGTTGACGCTGTTATTGTTAATTGGATTATTTATTGTCAGTTACCTCAGTTATTTATCTTTATTATTTAGCTCTACCAGTGAGATTGATTTTATACAATTAGTGGTGGCTGGTATTTTCTTCGCTGGCGGCGGGTTTGTGTACTTGGTGACGAACCTAAGTAAGCAAACAATTATGGATATTGATGTGTTATTGCAGCAAAAGCACCATCAAGCGAACCATGATTTGTTAACCACATTAGCCAATCGTCAGCACTTTTATCGCCATATGGATCAAATGTTAGCGCTAAAAAGTGAAGGTTTTTATTGCTTAATGTTAGACATTAACAATTTTAAAATGATTAATGACACGTTTGGGCACCCAGAAGGGGACCGAATTTTAACAGTGATTGCCCAGCGGATCTTGCAAGTCGTACCTGAAAATAGCTTAACGGCCCGTATTGGCGGTGATGAATTTGCGATTATTATTCCTGATACCGCCAATCTGAATATTTCTGATGTGGCGAAAGATATTGAAACTGCACTATTAATTGACATTCCTTGTGCTGGACATTTGATTGTCATTGCCGCCAGTATTGGAATTTCTCAGTATCCAGAGGATGGGCAAGATAGCAAAACCTTAATTAAGCATGCCGATATCGCCATGTATCACGCAAAAAAGAATGAAATGCCCCATCAGTATTATCAATCTCATCTACCGACAACCACACTACCTGAATCTGTTTTAGATGTTGAAAAGAGTTAAGGGATCATTATTCTTAAAACTAGAATCGCGAGTGGTGAATATCGCTCATTCTGAAGAACCTAGGGCTCCTATTAACCAGATATGTATTTACCAAGGTTTTTAAATTATTGCGGTTTTTTGTTGTTAAGGCTTTAATTGGATTAAATCTACCCGCTCAAGCTGATTTGCTCTCACATTGTGGTTAATGAACTGCTATTCTAGTGACGAGATCATTGATAGAGAATTACTATGGAAAAATCAGCTTTTTTAGATGCCATGGGCGTAACCCGTTGGCGCAGCGCTGATAGCCAAGGCAAGCCGTATTTAATTATTCATGATGACGGTGATGATATTAGCCAGCATAGTTTGGTTAAAAGCGTGTTGTCGCTATTACATATTGATGAGTCACAATGTGAGTTTGATACTGAAATGGTCAAAGGCATGCAGGTGATTTGGGATATGCGCAAAATGCGCGTCCGTCCACGAGTGGCTTGGATTATTACCGATCCTATTGAGGCGTTATTGCAAGGCCATCAAGGTAAGAGAGACCTGTGGCAACAGCTTGGTTTGCAGCTTGATAAAACGGCTTCGATTGATACAGATAAGTCAGCTTAGAATTTAGTTACTGACATTGACGATATAAAACAGTGATTATTTAAAGCTTCGATTATTTAAAGCTTCGATTATTTAAAGCTTCGATTATTCAAACTTCCACTATTGAAGAAACCTTATGACTTCAGCTTCTCCTCAAACAAGTTTAACAATTTCGTTATTATCTCCTGAAAACACAGCTGCAATGTTTGAAATTGAGTCTGCTGCACATTCTCACCCTTGGAGTTTAGCAAGCTTAGAAGACTGTTTTGGCCGCTTATATCGCGTTTATGGAGTCTTTGATAAAGATGAGCTTATTGGTTTTGCCATTGTGCAGCAAATTGTCGATGAGCTGACGTTATTAGATATTTGTATTGCGCCGAATCAACAAGGAAAGGGTCTAGGAAAGCAGCTACTTAATCATGTTATCTATGATGCTAAAGTGAAACAGGCAGTGGTGGTGATGTTGGAGGTTCGACAGTCTAATCTTGCTGCAATTGGCTTGTATAATACATTAGGTTTTGTTGAAGCAGGTCGCCGCACGGGTTATTACCCAAGCGTAACTGGCCGTGAAGATGCTATCTTGATGGATTACAGGTTATTGCCAGAATAAATGACTGAATGAATCATATGCTGAGTAAATTAATATTGTTAAACCAATAAAGAGCGTTAAATGAGAGAGTCGTTAAGAGCCAAAATAATCCAAGTGTGCGATAAAAAAATTGCCGCCAAAGGCGATAATGTTGGTTTATCATTTTATGCCTTTTTTGCCAATAAGAACGATGACCCGATATTATTGATGGAAGCTGCGACTTGGTGGATTGAAACTCATCAACTTGATCATTTCGTTAAAGCCCATGTGATTAAAGCAATGGTTCAAGCTGGTAAGTAATACTATTAATAACAGACATTAAAAACGGCGCTCTAGGCGCCGTTTTAGTCTCTTAGGAAGCAAATAAAGCTTACTTCACTTCTTTACCTTGCGCTTGTAAATCCGCATGGTAGCTTGAACGTACAAGCGGGCCACAGGCTGCATGGGTAAAGCCAATCTCGTCAGCTAATGCTTTTAGCTCATCAAACTCTGCTGGTGGCACGTAACGCTCAACCGGTAAGTGGAACTTACTTGGTTGTAAGTATTGACCTAAGGTTAACATCTCGACGTTATGAGCACGTAAATCACGTAATACATCGGCGATTTCTTCGTTTGACTCCCCTAAGCCCATCATTAAACCTGACTTAGTTGGAACATCAGGGTGACGGTCTTTAAAGCGTTTTAGTAAATCCAATGACCACTGGTAATTTGCCCCTGGGCGCGCTTTACGGTAATGCATTGGCGCTGTTTCAAGGTTGTGGTTGAACACATCTGGTGGCTCAGTGGCTAAAATATCTAAAGCGGCGTCAATACGGCCACGGAAATCAGGCACTAAAATTTCAATTTTAATTTCAGGATTTAAGATGCGGATTTCACGAATACAATCAGCAAAGTGCTGTGCGCCGCCGTCACGTAAATCATCACGATCTACAGAGGTGATCACCACATATTTAAGCTTCATATCTTGAATGGTTTGCGCGAGTTTCTTAGGCTCAGCTGCATCAGGCTTTAGTGGACGGCCGTGGGCAACATCACAAAAAGGACAACGACGAGTACAAATCGCCCCTAAGATCATAAAGGTGGCAGTACCGTGGTTAAAGCATTCAGCAAGGTTAGGGCATGAGGCTTCTTCACATACTGAGTGCAAACCGTTTTTACGCAGTGCTGATTTTATATCAGTAATTCGCTGGTTTGATGCAGGGAGTTTTACTCTTAACCAATCTGGTTTACGCAACATGGTTTCACGTTCAGATGGAACCACTTTAACAGGGATACGCGCGACTTTTTCAGCATCACGCAATTTAACACCGGGTTGTAATCTTTCAGGCCTATTCATTTTATTCTGCTAATCCTTGATGATGTACAAGTTCTTGGTAGCCTAATACTTGGCTTAATGTTTGAATCAGTTTGTCGCCAGCTTCAGTCACGGTTTGTGGGCCGCCTAAGGCTTTGCATTGCACCATTTCAAGTCCGGCATAACCACAAGGATTAATGCGCAGAAATGGTGCTAAATCCATATCGACGTTGAGGGCAAGGCCATGAAAAGAGCAGCCTTTACGAATGCGTAACCCTAATGACGCGAGTTTTCGCTCGTCAACATAGACACCGGGTGCATCTGCTTTGGCGTAAGCATTGACATCGTACATGGCGAGCATATCAACGATGCTTTGCTCGATATTATTCACTAATTGTCTCACACCGAGTTTACTTCTTTTTATGTCAATGAGTGGATAGACAACCAGTTGGCCGGGGCCGTGATAAGTGACTTGTCCGCCGCGATCCACTTGGATCACTGGGATATCGCCAGGATTGAGAATGTGTTCACTTTTGCCTGCTTGGCCTTGGGTGAATACCGGTGAATGTTCAACTATCCATAGCTCGTCGTTGCTGTCACTGTCGCGATTGTCAGTGTAACTTTGCATGGCATGCCAGACCGACTCGTAATCTTGGCGGCCAAGATGCCTGATATGTAACGTCTGAGTTTGCAAGGGCAAGCTCTCCCTCAAAAAAGTTGGCTTATTATACGCACCTATCACTGAAATAACATCAAAGTGATAGGTGGATCACGTTTTATACCATTTTGAGCGGTGTTAAAGTACGCGGTTTACACCTTCAATTGCAGCAAGATCTGTATAAACTTGCTCAATATGTTCTTTACTGGTAACAGTAATACGAATTGATACTGCGTAGTAGGTGCCTTTGCTTGATGCTTTGACTGTTGGCGCATAATCGCCAGGTGCGAGTTTTTGCGCTACAGCAACGATGCGATCAGCTAAGGTATCGTCAGCATTACCGATGACTTTGAATGGGCATGAATTTGGAAAATCCATTAGTTCGCCAAAGTTTGTTTCTAACATGTGTTTGCTCTCTACGGTTGAATGCGCCTGTTTGTAGATATTACAGCAGGTACAGTTGAAGCTGTTATCACTTCTATATGGGGTAATTATACTGTAATACAAGTCTGCGAGCAGCGTTTGATGGTCATTTTTACTGCGCCATTGTAATTTATTACCTAAGGCGTTAGTTTTGCGCTGCTGCTTCGATAACAATAAAGCCACCCGAAGGTGGCTTTATTGTAGATATCAGTTTGTTTAACTGACCATTTTGCTAATTATTTAGAAAATAGCTTAGCTTATTATTCACCAAACCAGCCTTCAAACATTTGCTTGAAGTAATCCATCAATTTGCTAAACCAGCTGCCTTCATTGACTTCATTTAAAGTGACTAATGGGAATTGAGCTATGTCTTTGCCATCTAATTGGAAGAAAACACGGCCAACAGTTTCGCCTTTCGCTAACGGCGCCGTTAGTGGCTTAGTTAGCTCAAAGTTTGCTTGTAAGTTTTTAGCTTGACCGCGATTAATGGTAATAGGCGTGTCGGTAACGACACCTAAATCAACCGTTTCACGATCACCATACCAGATTTTTTGGGTAACAAAGGTGTCGCCAGCTTTATATGGGGTAATGGTTTCAAAGAAACGGAAACCGTAGTTAAGCAGCTTTTTGCTTTCAGCTTTACGGGCTGACTCGCTGTTAGTACCCATCACCACGGTAATGAGACGCATACCGTCATTGGTTGCTGAAGACACTAAGTTGTAACCCGCACCTGATGTATGGCCAGTTTTGATGCCGTCAACATTAAGGCTGTTATCCCACAATAGGCCGTTACGGTTATATTGTTTAATGCCGTTAAAGGTGAAAGATTTTTCTGAATAAACACGGTATTCATCTGGCACATCACGAATTAACGCTGCGCCTAGCAATGCCATATCATAGGCGGTGGTTTTGTGATTATCAGAATCTAAACCATGTGAGTTTTCAAAGTAACTTTGGGTCATGCCCAGTTGCTTTGACCATGAGTTCATTAAGTCAACAAAGCCATCTTCGGTGCCGGCGATATGTTCTGCCATTGCCACACAGGCATCGTTACCTGATTGAATAATAATGCCGCGGTTTAAATCTTCGACCGTGACAGTTTTACCCACTTCAATAAACATTTTTGACGAATCTGGGAAGTTTTTAGACCAAGCTTTTTTACTGATGGTTACTTCATCATCTAAAGAAATATTACCGACTTTAACTTCATGACCAATAACATAACTGGTCATCATTTTAGTTAAGCTAGCAGGGTTAAGTGATTCATAGGCATTGCTTTCAGCAATCACGCGCCCTGAATTGTAATCCATTAGAACATAAGCTTTAGCGGCGACAGTCGGCGCATTAGGCATAACCATAGGTGCATTAGCTGCGTTGGCTGCTTGAGATGAAAAAGATACCGCAGAAAGCAACAGCAAAGATTTTAGGGGAGTGTTAACAATATTCATCATTAAATTGGCACATCTCTGGTCAATGTAGAAGGTGACGTCGTTTAGGGTTTATTTTTAACTTACCGTGTTTGATGTGCTAGTGAAAGCACCAACAAACGCATTTATCAAAAATAGCATAAAAACCAAGCAAGATTATTACTTTAAAGCATCTTTAGTAGGTTTAAATGAATAAACGACATAATTAAAAACATTATATCATTAGTCGCTGACAATTTGACATTAAGCTTCATTAACATAAATAAACTGTCAGGCAGGCTAATTTATTATTTTTCAAAAACTGGTTATTTTTTAGGGTACATCATATAGCTATTAGGGTGGCCATCTTGTTTTAGCTGCACTAATACTTTATTCGCTAAATAACGCTGTCCAATTGGCCCGAGTTGTAGGCGATAAAAGCCATTAGCCGCTTCAACTTTTGCCGGCACTTGGTACTTTTGTTCAAGCTCTTTTGCCAGCACATTAATCCGCAGCAGATCTTTAGAGGCCACCACTTGAATAAAATGCACGCTGGAGTCTTTTAGTTCATCTAGTGCCATTGATTCTGGTGACTCAATATGAATGGCTTCAATGCTGACTTTAGCGGTGCCTTGCTGCAACATACCAATTTTGTAGGCTGCAGCGTAGGACAGGTCAATAATTCTGCCTTCATGGAATGGGCCACGATCATTGACTCTGACAATCACTTGTTTGTTATTAGCCTCATTAGTGACTCGCACATAACTTGGTAATGGCAAGGTTTTATGGGCTGCTGACATGGAGTACATATCATAGGTTTCGCCGTTTGATGTTAGGTGGCCATGAAACTTTGACCCATACCAAGATGCGCCGCCCGTTTGTTTAAAACCTTTCGCGCTCGACATCACCTGATATGACTTGCCGCGCACAGTATAGTTTTGCTGGTTTCCTTGGCGACTATAGGGCTCATACTTTGGGTGGGCATCTTCAACCTTACTGACATCGGGGGCACTTTTAGGGGCGCGATCATCTTTGAGCTGATAGCGGTCATCTTGGCTAGTTGGCGTCGGTGAACTTGAACACGCAGCCAATGCACCGCACAACCCAACCACGGCGAGACTAATGAGTGACTTTTTTAGCATGTCATATTTAATGTGACAGTTTATTTGACCGTTCATGTGAGTGCGCATCTTATTTGTTGTCATGTGCAGGGGCTGCACCTGAGTGGTACGCAGCTGCTAATTGCTGGCTAAATTGATATACCGCCATGGCATATAGTGGGCTGCGATTGTAGCGGGTAATCACATAAAAGTTATTAAGCCCTAACCAGTAGTCTGTTGCTTTGGATTGCTCAAGTTTGATCAGTAATGCAGATTGCGAAGCATCAATATCTTTGGCAACCGCTAGGGATAAACTTGGGGTCAAGATATCAGCCACAGTTTGTGTCGGCTTACCTTTAAGCCATACCTTGGCTTTAGGCGCGGTTTCAACGGTGTGATTTAATTTAAGGGCAACAGGTGCGCCTTTTTTCCAGCCGTGTTGGTGGAAATAATTAGCAACACTACCAATAGCATCCGGCTTACTATTCAATAGATCTCGGCGGCCATCACCGCTGAAATCAACCGCGTAGTGACGATAGCTTGAAGGAATAAACTGGCCATAACCCATAGCGCCAGCGTAAGAGCCTTTAAGATTGTCATTATCTAATTGCTCTTCTTTAATTAATGACATCAGGTTGCCAAATTCTTTCCTGAAAAAGGTGGCTCTAGGAGGATAGTAAAAGCCTAATGTATACAGCGCATCTTGTACTTTATAGTTACCCATGTAGCCGCCGTAGTAGGTTTCGATACCGATAATGGCAACAATGATTTGCGGGTCAACTTGGAATTTTTCTGAGGCCTGCTTGATGGTTTCAGCATTTTGTTGCCAAAAGGCTAAGCCTTTTTCTAAACGGGAGTCAGTTAAAAAGATGGGATAGTATTGGTGCCAAGGTTTGGCTTCCCAAGGTTTGGAAATAGCATCAAGTACGGCTTGATTATGATTAGCAGATGATAAGAATTGCTGAACTTCTTGTTCGGTAAAGCCCTTGCTCACTTGTTCAGTGATAAAAGCCTGTTTTAGTGCGCTGACTTCTTGCTCTGTTGGCGGCGTTGGCGCCGCAAAAAGTGTTGTTGAACTGAGAAGTAATGCCAGCGCTGTTGCGATTTTAGTTGTTATTTGCATTTAAGGTCCTGTGTAATTGGACTACCGCTAAGTGATGTCAATTCAGCTGTGCGGCAGTTTTCCTTATTAAGTTATTTCATTAGGTTTGGCTGGGATTACCTATCCACAAAGCGTCTATGGGTTTGAATACTCATCAGAATGCCAAAACCTATCATCAATGTCATCATCGAGGTGCCGCCATAACTGATTAAAGGTAAGGGCACTCCCACAACAGGTAAGATGCCAGATACCATACCAATATTGACGAAAATATAAACAAAGAAGGTTAAGGTAATACTGCCTGCCAGTAAGCGAGCAAAGGAGGTTTGCGCTCGCGATGCGATAACTAAGCCGCGGCCGATGATATACATATACAGGGCAAGTAACAGTAAACTGCCGATCAGGCCAAACTCTTCACCGATAACAGCAAAGATAAAGTCGGTATGGCGCTCTGGTAAAAACTCAAGTTGTGATTGTGAGCCTTGCAGCCAGCCTTTACCCCATAGACCACCTGAGCCAATGGCGATTTTCGATTGAATAATATGATAACCCGCGCCGAGAGGGTCGCGCTCAGGATCAAACAAGGTCATCACCCTAGTGCGCTGATAGTCGTGCATTAAGAAGTACCACAGTACCGGTAAAAAGGCTAAAACCGCGGTCACACAACTGCCGACAATTACCCAGCTCATGCCTGATAAAAACAGCACAAAAATCCCCGAAGCGGCGACCAAAATTGAGGTGCCTAAATCAGGTTGCTTAGCAATCAGTAACGTAGGAATTAGCAGAATAACCAAACCACCGGCTAAATAACGTTTTTTCGGTGGTAGCGGAAATTTACTGATGTACCACGCCATAGTAATAGGGAAGGCGAGTTTGATAAGTTCTGATGGCTGAAACTCCATAAAGCCTAAGTTTAGCCAGCGCTGTGCGCCCTTATTAATGGTGCCAAAAAAGTGTACCCCAAGCAGTAGGATGATACCTGCCACGTAAATGGGTAAAGCCCAGCGCCTGAGAATTTCAGGGTTTATTTGGGCAAAGATAAACATGACAAATAATGACAAGCCAAAGCGGGTTAATTGCCTTTCCATCATGGCAAAGTCTTCACCGCTGGCAGAATAAATCACAAACAAGCCAAAAATCATTAGCGCGAGTAGGCCCAACAATAACGGTAAGTCTATGTGTAGTTTTTGCCAAATAGTCTGTTTGTGTGGGTGGTGTGAGGTATTCATTGTTCCACCATCCATTGATCTCGTAACATGTATTCATCCAATAGCGCCCGGGCGACAGGTCCAGCATTGACTCCGCCCCAGCCAGCATTTTCAATAACCACCGCGAGAACAATCTTAGGGTTTTCATAAGGCGCGTAGGCAATAATTAAGGCGTTATCTCGTAAAAACTCTGACACGGTATCAGCATCGTATTTTTCATCTTGGGCAACACTAAATACCTGCGCAGTACCGGTTTTCATTGCTGCGGTATATTTGGCATCAGTAAAGCGAGACTTATCAGCCGTTTTTCGCATCGCTTCGTTAATGATTTCCCAGTTATTATCATCGTTTAATTTTATTGGTTCACGCTCATCAATCGGGGTATCGATTTTAGCTGTGTCATCTTTAAATGATTTTAATAAATGCGGCGTATAACGGGTGCCGTGATTGGCTAAAATGGTGGCGGCATTAGCAAGCTGTAATGGTGTTGAGGTCCAGTAGCCTTGACCAATACCCACCGAAATCGTATCACCAATATACCAAGGCTGATTGTAACGCATGCGCTTCCAATCTTTTGATGGCATGATGCCGTTGGCTTCTTCGTAGATATCAATGCCACTTGATTCGCCAAAACCAAATTGGTTCATGAAATCAGCAATCTTATCGACACCGACTTTATAGGCTAAGTCATAAAAGAAGGTATCACAGGAGTCCATGATGGCACTGTATACATCAACCCAGCCGTGGCCCCAGCGTTTCCAGTCGCGGTATTTACGTTCGACATTGGGGATTTGCCAAAAGCCTGGATCCCAGATGCGGGTTTTTTCGCTAATGGCTTTTTGTTCTAAGCCCAGTAGTGCAATATGCGGTTTTACTGTTGATGCTGGTGAGTATTGGCCTTGGGTTGCACGGTTGATAAGAGGGCGTGATTTATCGTTTAGTAGTGCGTTATACGCCTTGCTGCTAATACCGTGAACAAATAAATTAGGGTCATAACTTGGGCTTGATACCATCGCAAGTACGCCGCCATCTTGTGGATCGATTGCAACCACTGAGCCGCGGCGACCATCTAATAGTTCCATAGCTTTTTGCTGTAGTTTTAAATCTAAGGTGAGGTAAATATCTTGCCCAGGCGTTGGCGGGGTCACCTTCAAGGTGCGGATCACGCGGCCACGGTTATTCACTTCTTCTTCAAGGTGACCAGGGGTGCCTAATAATAGGCTCTCATAGAACTTTTCAATCCCCTGTTTGCCAATATCATTAGTGGCGGCGTAATTTTTCCAGGTACCCGATTTTTCAAGAGATGCGCGATCACGGGTGTTAATTTTACCCACATAACCCAATACGTGAGTCATCAAATCTTCATAGGGATAATGGCGTTTAAGGCCTGCTTCGACTCTAAAACCGGGGAATTGATGTTGGTTAACACTGAATGCGGCAACTTGCTCTTCAGTTAATCGGCTTTTGATGGTTAATGGTTTAAAGCGGCGATGATAACGTAATCTTTCAGTGATACTTTCACGCTCTTCTTCAGTAAGGGCAATAACCTCATTGAGTTTATCTAGGGTCGCAGTAATATCTTTAGACTTTTCTGGGATGACTTCTAGGGTATAAAACGGCTGGTTTTCAGCAAGCAGTTGGCCGTTACGGTCGTAGATTAAGCCGCGACTCGGGGCTACGGGCACAACGCGGATACGGTTGTCATTAGAGCGGGTTTCATAATCAGTGTATGAGACAACTTGCAGTTGATAAAGGTTAGACAGTAAAACACTGATGAGAATAAACACGCACAGGAAAGTGAACAAAGCACGACGTTTGAATAGCGACGCCTCGGCAGCGTGGTCGTGCATGGCAATGCGCTTTTTTGGCGACACTTAAGCTTTCTCCGATGAGATTCAGGCTAATAAATTCAGATTTGTTATATTAGCTGAATTAGCTTTGCTTTTACCAGAGCCTTGACCAATAAGGTTTACTCTCTATGGTAGGGGTGGTTGTTATTTATACTCCATGCTCGATAAAGGCTTTCGGCAACCAGTACTCGAACTAATGGATGGGGCAAAGTGAGGGCGGATAAACACCAGCTTTGGCTTGCAGCAGCTTTGCATGCTGGCGCAAGACCTTCAGGACCGCCAATCAATAAACTGACATCACGGCCATCAAGCTGCCATTTGCTGAGTTGCTCGGCAAGTTGTGGGGTTTCCCAGTTCTTACCAGGCAAGTCTAGGCTTACAATGTGATTGCCTTTGGGTACTGCTGCTAGCATTAGTTCGCCTTCTTTTTGAAGAATGCGTGCTATATCAGCATTTTTACCGCGCTTTCCTGCGGGGATCTCAATCAACTCTAACGCCATATCACGAGGAAAACGACGTTGGTATTCTTCAAATCCGCGGGTTACCCAATCTGGCATCTTGGTGCCAACAGCAATCAGTTGTAACTTCATTATGCGTTGTTTTCAGACCATAGTTTTTCTAGATCATAAAACTCACGTGTTTGGTCTTGCATTACATGTAAGATTACGCCACCTAGATCAACCAGTACCCATTCACTGCTCTCACGACCTTCAACACCTAATGGTTGTAAGCCTGCAGTTTTAGATTCAACGATCATATTTTCCGCAATTGCGCGAACGTGTGTTTTTGATGTGCCAGAGCAAATAACCATAAAATCAGTGATTTGTGATTGTTCTGCAACGTCTAATACCACAACGTCTTTGGCTTTCAGGTCATCGATTTTATCGATAACAAAATCTTTTAATTCCGTGCTCTGCACGTCACTTACCTCGATATATAAAAATAACGGGGCATTATACGCAAAATACCTATGCGAGCGCAATTGAAGCTGAAATTGATTTTAACAGCAGCGATTTTTGAGGCGGGAATTACGAGGGGTTAACGGTAAAGTTGATGTTGTAAAATATAGGCTTGGATGCACGCTGGGAGTTTTTTATTTAATGAGCCTTTTGCTAATTTCAAAGAGCCATCAGCGGAAAAATGAGTGCTTTGTGCGAGTAGTTTAGTGCTTTGGGTGGGTAAGTGAGTTTCGTTAGCCATTAACTGAGTCAGCTGCGCCCTTATTTCAGTAGAGGAGATATCTTGCAAGGTCACTTCAACTGGAAATATATTGCCAACTTTAGCCTCAATCGACTCAGCTTGCTGACAATCTACTTGCTTTTGTTTAAGCAGTTGCATCATCGGATGGTCATGGCTCGCTGACCAACCAGGGCGGCGACAAACCACCAAATGGCACAGGGCAAATAATTGCTGCCATTGATACCATGACGCTAGCTGAATAAAAGAGTCTGTGCCCATTATGAAATAAAATTGATGCTGGGGATAACGCTGGGTTAATAACTCAAGAGTGGTCACAGTGTAAGATGGACTATCACGATTAATTTCGATATCACACACTTCAAGCTCATCATATTGCTGACAAACTAACTCAGCCATAGCTAAGCGTTGCTCACTGCTAACTTTAGTGGTTTGTTTGTGAGGCGGGATATGATTAGGCATTAGCCAAATTTTGTCTAAATTGAGCTGTTGTTTTACTTCAATGGCAGGTTTGATATGACCAT
Organism: Shewanella sp. 10N.286.52.B9; assembly: GCF_002873635.1. NCBI lineage: Bacteria > Pseudomonadati > Pseudomonadota > Gammaproteobacteria > Alteromonadales > Shewanellaceae > Shewanella > Shewanella sp. 10N.286.52.B9. The sequence continues at coordinate 40,495 of NZ_MCTY01000215.1, read as the reverse complement.
AATGAATGGGATCAAAGGTGCCGCCTAAAATCCCAATCTTCATGTTTGCAGTTCTATATGGGCTAATCGTCTGTGGGCATTAGGATCAAATAACAGACTTAAATGGCTGATAGCGGTCCAATCTTCTACCCCATGCTGCTTGAGGTTGCACTCAATTTTTGAGGCAAAGGCTAGCATGTGTTCGATTTGACTGAGGCTCAGTCGGGTTAATGCCGCTTGATAAAAGGGTTTACGCTTATCCCAAATACGATGTTTAGACCATAAACTATTCAGTTGCTCGCCTTGCTCTACTGCAGATTTTAAACTGAGTAATACATTTAACTCTTTAAACAATGCCCACATTAGAATTGGCATCGCAGTGCCTTCAGCATTAAGCTGTACCAACATATGCTGGGCATGTTTTTGGTGGTTTCCTAGTAGCGCATCGGTTAACTGAAACACAGTAAAGCGCGACTGATCTTCAAAATAATCGTTTAAATGATCGCTGTGGATTGGCTTATCAGGGCTGAGTAATTGCAATAATTGCAAGGCTTGCTCAGCAGCCAACAAATTACCTTCAAACAAGTTAAACAGCATGGCTTTGGCGTCCATCTGCACCTGTAACTTGTAAAAATGAATGCGATTATCTAACCAGCGCTGGAACTGTTTCCCTTCAGGGGTAGCGCAAGGTAAATAAATACCGTCGTTATCAAGGGATTTAAACCATTTGCTTTTGGTTTCAGCAGATATCTTTGGCCCATGGATAATCAGAATAATATCCGGATTAGGATTTTGCATCATGGCTGTTAACGCTGCCGAACCTTCGGTGCCAGGTTTTGCTTGGGGAAGCGTCAACTCGATGATGCGGCGACTGGCAAATAAACTCATTGATTGCCACTCTTGTTGCAAATCATTCCAGCTAAAGCTGTTGTCTTGAGTTAAATGTACCCGCTCTTCAAAACCTTGTTTTTTAGCCGCGCTGAGAATTTGCGCTTTGCAGTTTTCAATTAACCATGGGTCGTCACCAAAGAGTAAATAACAACCATGGAGTGTTTTGAGATGCTGATTTAATTGATCTGGGTAAACCCGCATCAATTCACCTCGATTGAGGCCAGAGTTTGGATAATATTATCAGCCGCTTGAATACGCATTTCTTTGACTAACATTTCCATTTCTCGGCTTTTTGCTAGTGCTGTACGCGGATCGTCTTGATAATCACGGCGAATTTCAGATACGAATCGCTGTGGCTCGCTGCCTGGGAACATAACAGTGTAATTAACCACATAAATAAGCTCATACTCAGCTACGTTACCCGTAGGATATAAAGACAGGGTAGCACGCTCTAGTGAGTCATTGATGAGGCTTAAAGTGGGTGTTTCATCTGATGCGGGTACGGTTGCCACACGGTGAATACGTAAGCGTTCATTAACTAGACGGGTCAGTTCACTGTATTGGTCATTGGAACGCAGGTGCAATTCTTCAAGTTCGGCAGGAATTGAATAGCTACGTTGTAATTTAAAGCCGCAACCAGCACTGGTCATAATGACGAGCGCCAACAAGGCCAAGTTAATGCGTTTAATTAGCATCACTGTTTTTGGCATCCTTTAACTGTACATGCATAAGATGGGTATTAGGTTACACCTTTAACTTTATGAAGGCGACGAATGACGAGGCTAATTGCTTGTCATTTGTCACCTTCAAGCTATCGTTACTTATAAATGATTAATTAGCAACGATGTTTAGCAGTTTGCCTGGTACATAAATCACTTTGCGTACGGTGACGCCATCAGTGAATTTTTGTACGTTTTCATCAGCTAAACCTAGGGCTTCTACTTCTTCTTTAGCAGCATCTGCAGCTACTGTGATTTTAGCACGCAGCTTACCGTTAACTTGCACGATAATCAGTTTGCTGTCTTCAACTAGTGCTGACTCATCAACTGTTGGCCATAGGCTATCTTCGATATCAGTTTGGTTACCTAAGGCTGTCCACATGCTGAAACAAGTATGTGGGATGATTGGGTAAAGCAAACGTGTTACTGCTGATAATGCTTCTTGCATCAGGGCTCTGTCTTGCTCATTAGCAGACGGGGCTTTTTGCAACTTGTTCATCAGTTCCATGATAGCGGCAATGGCGGTATTGAACATTTGACGGCGTTCAACATCATCACTGACTTTAGCAATGGTTTTATGTAATTCACGACGAAGTGCTTTTTGATTGTTATCAAGTGCTTTAGGGTCAAGTTCAACCACATCACCTTGAGCGATATGATCATGAGCTGTTTTCCAGAAACGCTTAATGAATCGATGTGCGCCTTCAACGCTTGATTCTTGCCACTCAAGGGTTAACTCAGGTGGGGCTGCAAACATCATGAATAAACGCACGGTGTCAGCACCGTATTTATCAACCATTTCTTGTGGGTCGATACCGTTATTCTTAGACTTAGACATCTTGCTCATGCCGGTATAAACCAGTTCATGACCTTCACCGTCTACCGCTTTTACTACACGGCCTTTATCGTCAGTTTCTTGTACTGTAACGTCAGATGGTGAAACCCAAACGCGGGCGCCTTTCTCGTTGTTATAGTAATAAGCATCAGCCAATACCATACCTTGAGTCAGTAAGCGTTTGGCTGGCTCATCAGAGTCAACTAAACCAATATCACGTAGCAACTTGTGGAAGAAGCGGAAGTATAGCAAATGCATACAAGCATGCTCGATACCGCCAATATATTGATCCACTGGTAACCAGTAGTTTGCTTTAGCAGGATCAAGCATTTGATCTGCATGGGGGCTACAGTAACGGGCGTAATACCAAGATGATTCCATAAAGGTATCAAAGGTATCAGTTTCACGCAGTGCTGGCTGGCCATTTACCGTGGTTTTAGCCCACTCTTTGTCAGCTTTTATCGGGCTTTGAATACCATCCATTACCACATCTTCAGGTAATACAACCGGCAGTTGCTCAGCTGGTGTTGGCATTACGGTGCCATCTTCAAGCGTAACCATAGGGATAGGAGCGCCCCAGTAGCGTTGACGCGATACCCCCCAGTCACGCAGACGGAAGTTCACTTGACGCTTACCTTTACCTTCAGCAGTCAGTTTGGCATCAATAGCATCGAATGCAGCTTGGAACTCTAAACCGTCAAACTCACCTGAATTAAATAGCACGCCTTTATCAGTAAAGGCAGCTTCACTGATATCCACATCGCTATCAGCAGGCTTGATCACAGCTTCAATGGTTAAACCGTATTTTTTAGCAAACTCATAATCACGTTGGTCATGGGCTGGAACTGACATTACTGCGCCAGTACCGTAGTTCATTAATACAAAGTTACCGACCCAAATAGGCACTTCTTTGCCGGTTAATGGGTGGATTGCATTAAGACCGGTCGCAACGCCTTTCTTTTCCATTGCAGCCATAGCCGCTTCGGTAGTATCAACGTTTTTACATTCTTCAATGAATGCAGCAAGCTCAGGGTTATTCTTTGCTGCAGCTTCAGCAAGAGGGTGACCACTGGCAATTGCAACATAGGTTACGCCCATCACGGTATCAGGACGAGTGGTATAGATATCAAAGCTATCGTCACTGCCAGCAACACCGAAAGTCATTTCAATCCCTTCACTGCGGCCAATCCAGTTACGTTGCATCGCCTTAACTTGCTCAGGCCATTCATCTAACTTATCGATATCGTTTAATAGCTCTTCAGCGTAATCGGTGATTTTAATGAACCACTGAGGGATTTCTTTTTGAACCACCTCAGTGTCACAACGCCAACAGCAACCGTCTTGTACTTGCTCGTTAGCCAGTACTGTTTCATCGTTTGGACACCAGTTAACTGAGGCGGTCTTTTTGTAGACTAAGCCTTTTTCAAATAACTGGGTGAAGAACCATTGTTCCCACTGGTAATACTCAGGGGTGCAAGTCGCGATTTCACGACTCCAATCATAACCAAAGCCTAATAGCTTAAGTTGGTTCTTCATGTAGTCGATATTTTCATAAGTCCATGGCGCAGGCGCAGTCTTATTATTGATTGCGGCATTCTCTGCAGGTAGACCAAATGAGTCCCAACCGATAGGTTGTAACACATTTTTACCTTGCAAACGTTGGTAACGAGCAACAACATCACCTATGGTGTAGTTACGCACGTGTCCCATGTGAAGTCGGCCTGATGGATAAGGGAACATAGAGAGACAGTAAAATTTCTCTTTGTTTGCATCTTCAGTTACTTCGAAGGTTTTTTTGTCTTCCCAGTGCTTTTGCACCAAGGCTTCAATTTCTGAGGGATTATATTGCTCTTGCATCACTCTATTCCGGCCAATGCCGCCCATTGTTTGATCTAGCGCTAAAAAGCGCGAGTAAGATCTGCATAGAATAAACTAGAAGTGATGCATTAAAAAGGTTCAGATGAAGGAGTATTTACTATGAGTGGACGAAGTTCAGCGTTATTAGCACTATATAAGACGCTTTTTGAGCAAGTTAAGAAACAATATGATGAAGATAACTCATTGACGGCAAAGAGCCTTTTTGCTTCTGTGACCCAGTGTAAAGATTATTTGCAATTAAAGTCAGCCGCCGATGCCGAGGAGCTTGCTTTAGCAGAAGATTTTTTAAAGCGTGACATCGCCAGCTACATAAAAGAGGAAAATGCCGATAACCTCAGTTTTAGCCCAACTGTCATTGGTATTGAAAACACCTTATGGCACTGGCTGGGTGAAATTACTGATCGCAGCCAAGTAGAGTGGCATGAAATTGCCCAAGACTTTAAGCATCAGGGTTTTTATATGTCAGGGGAGGTGATTAACCAAGGTAAAGTGATTTGTACTGAGTGTAATCATGAAATGAAAATTGAATTCCCCAGTATTATTCCAGATTGCCCACAATGCGATAATGAAATGTTCACTCGAGAAGCGCTAACGCCTTAAAGCGCTGCCTATTTCAAACAATAGCACGATTTTAGAGATTGTTTGAGACAGCAACTATGCTAGCTGACTTAAGTGGCATAGTGTTTTACGTTTTATGTTTATGTAATAGTGTTTTACGTCTTATGTTTATGCAATAGTGTTTTATGGTCAATTTTTTATCGATTAACTGAGTTTAAAGCGCATATTTAGCAACCCGAGGTGCTAACTTGGTATGTTGGCGGGTTAGCTTCACTACTGGCCTGGGTGTACAAAAAATAGCAGTTGTCATCACGCACTTCACCATCGTCATTGAGATCATATCCAATATAGGTTTCAGGTGCACCTCGATATTGGATTTCCCAATCGTCCATCGACACAATCCATTTTTCGATATCAGTATTATCAAGATAACCGTTTATTAAACGGGTATTGAAACTGCCATCGCCTTCTAAATCGATATCGGTTAAATCATCACGACCTGGAACACTTCGGGTAGAAATACTGGGCATTTGCGTGCGTGCATAAACGAGGGTATTAGCTGCTTTAACGCTGCTCTGTAATTGTGATAATGCGTTAATTCGGGCTTCAGTGGCAAAGTTGATAAACTTTGGCGCAGCAATAATGGCAATGACGGCCAAAATGATAATGACCACCACTAACTCAATTAATGTAAATCCATTTGGATTGAATATATTTGGCTTAACTGGCAATGCTTGCTGCAATCATGGCCTCCTTGCTATTTTTTTCTGCCTTTGTTTAATAATAGTTGATATATAAAACTAAATAAAATTATCAAGCTACATAATATGAGTAACGGTGTTTGGCCTATTCGCTTAAACCAAGTTTCACCGTCATATAAGGCAACGTCAGCCACTAATACTCCAGATTTGAACTGTGGCAGTTGGTGAGTAATACGGCCTTTAATATCGACCACAGCGGTAACACCGTTGTTGGTGGCTCTGACTAAGGGGCGCCCCAACTCAATTGCGCGCATTTGGGCTATTTCCATGTGTTGCAGTGGCCCGATAGAGTCACCAAACCAGGCATCATTAGACACTGTGAGTAAAAAATCAGTGTCTTTATTCACATTGGCGCGTAATTGCTCAGGAAAGACGATTTCGTAGCATAAAGCCGGTGCCACTTGATAGCCTAAAGCATTAAGGTTTTTTTGCTCATAGGTGCCACGTGCAAAAGATGACATGGGTAAATTAAAAAACGGGGCTATTGGGCGTAAAAGGCTTTCAAAAGGGACAAACTCACCTATTGGTAATAGATGATGTTTCTTGTAATCATTAATGCCACTTCCAACGTAATCGCCCTCAGTCTGCTGAGGATGATAGGCATTGCCCAATACAATTAATGAGTTATAAAAGTCATTTTGTTGCATGCTAATAATACCGGTAATGATGGCGCTATTATTTAAATTAGCCACCTTGTCGGTATTATGTAAAAAGTCTGCCACCATAGCTTCAGGCGCTGGAATCGCGGCTTCAGGCCAAATGATGATATCAGCATCAAAATTAGGCCGACTTAAATCCATATACTTGAGTAAAGTTGGCCATAGTGCGTCAGGCTCCCACTTCATACTTTGCTCAATATTGCCTTGTACTAAAGCCACTTTAACCGTTTCATTTCGTGGGCTTATGTCGGAGATGTGCGGCGCAAGGTAAGTGCTGATAAATATCAAAGAGAATATGATGATAACACTGGCAAAACGTTGATATAACACCAGTGCGATACTGCCACAAACCAGTGCGATAACATAACTTAAGCCTAATGCGCCAATTATACTGCCAAGCTCTGACAATGGCCCTTGGGTTTGACTGTAGCCTGCCCATAACCAAGGGAAACCTGTGAGAACCCAACCGCGCATCCACTCGGTAAATACCCACAGTGCGGGGAATAACCCTAAGTAACGAAAATAAACTTGCCAGCCTTGAGTTTGCTGATATTGGGACAGTTTCGCAGTGAGATAACCTGCTAGCGCTGGAAATAAGGCCAGATAAAGCGCCAATATTGCCATTAATGCCATTGATACTATTAGCGGTAAACCACCAAAGGTATCAATGCTGACATGTACCCAACTAATGCCAAATGCAAAACAGCCAAAGCCGAAGCTTAACCAATGAAAGAAGTTTTCTTTCGGGGTTAGGCTGCGACTTTGCCATAAAACAAACAGCATTGCTGCGGGGTAAAAAGCCCAAATAGCGTAGGGGGCAAAAGCAAGTGTGGTTGAAGCACCTGCAACAAATGCAGTCACCATTTTAATCACTGATGACTTGGAAAGTTTATTTTTTAGCACAGAGTTAGTCGTCGAGTTCTTCTAGCAGTTTTTGATCGGGTAACTTCACACTAAGTTGAATTAAACGTCTGGTGTCAGCATTGGTGACTTTAAACTCGATATTATCGATAACGACAGTTTCATTTCGCTCTGGTAAGTGACCAAATGCGTGTGAAACTAAGCCGCCTACGGTATCAAATTCTTCGTCGCTAAATTGGGTGCCACAAGCGTCATTAAATTCATGAATCGGTGTACGTGCTTTAATCATAAACACGGTGTTACTGATCTTTTTGATTTCGGTATCTTCTACTGAACTATGATCGAACTCGTCTTCGATTTCACCGACGATTTCTTCTAAGATATCTTCAATCGTCACTAGACCGGATACACCGCCATATTCATCGACCACGATGGCCATATGATATCGCTGGGAGCGGAATTCTTTTAGCAGTACATCAACGCGTTTGCTTTCAGGCACAACAACCGCAGGCCTGATGACTTGATGCAATGAGAAAGGTTGAGCTGATTGTTTGAAACCATATTTAAGTAAATCTTTTGCAAGCAAAATACCTTCAATATGATCTTTATCCTCGTTGACCACAGGAAAACGGGAGTGTGCAGACTCAATGACTGTTTCTAGTAGCTCTTCAACAGTGCTATCGATTTGCAATGTGACTATTTGGCTTCGAGGGATCATGATGTCGCGTACCCGCAACCCTGATACTTCTAATACGCCATTCATCATTTCGCGGGTGTCTTCAGTAATTAAAGAGCGCTCTTCTGCGCCAGCAATTACATCAACTAAGTCTTCGCGATTTTGAGGTTCGCCCTGAAACATCTGACTAATTTTGCCAATCCAGTTCTTCTTACGGGCGTTGGTACTCGGTGGGATGTCGTCACTCATAATATTTTACTAAATCAAAATCAGCATGTTATATGCAGTCGTCTGATTTATTTACGCTTCCTTATATGGATTTGAAAAACCTAAGCCTTCAATGAGTTGAGTCTCTAATGACTCCATTTCTTCAGCTTCATTATCGATAATATGGTCATAGCCTAGTAAATGCAAGCAGCCGTGAATAACCATATGGGCCCAATGTGCGACAAGGGGCTTATTTTGTTGATTTGCTTCAAGTTCTACCACCTCAGCACTAATGATGAGATCGCCTAATAGCGGTAACTCAATCCCTGGAGGCGCTTCAAAGGGGAAAGACAATACATTAGTCGGCTTGTCTTTACCACGGTAAGTATTATTAAGTTGCTGGCTTTCAGTATTTTCAACAATTCTGATGGTCAGTTCAGCTTGCGCCATAGTGTTACCAAGGGCTGTCGCTACCCATAGCTCAAATTCACTTCGGCTGGGGAGCTTACTGCTGTCAGTAACGGCAATTTGCAGATCTAAATCAAGTTTAAGACTCATTATTTATTGCTCCGTCTTTACTGATCTCGTTGGCGTTAACGTCCACATTGGCCATTTGTTCATTAAAGGCCGTTTGACGTTGTTTATACTGGTGCTCTTTTTCAGCTTTTTGTGCTAGCTCTTTTGAATCAAAGGCTTCATAAGCTTCGACAATTCTTGCCACAATCGGGTGACGCACCACATCTTGAGACATAAAGAAGTTGAAGCTGATTTCATCGACCTCACTCAATACTTCAATGGCTTGGCGAAGCCCTGATTTTTGACTGCGAGGCAAATCTATCTGGGTAATATCACCGGTGATCACCGCTTTCGAGTTAAAGCCGATACGGGTTAAGAACATTTTCATTTGCTCAACGGTAGTATTTTGGCTTTCATCCAATATAACAAACGCATCATTTAGGGTTCGACCACGCATATAGGCTAAAGGCGCGACTTCAATAATATTACGTTCAAGTAGCTTTTCAACTTTCTCAAAGCCCATCATTTCAAATAAGGCATCATAAAGCGGGCGTAAATAGGGATCGACTTTCTGACTTAAATCCCCTGGTAAAAAACCTAATTTTTCGCCAGCCTCAACAGCTGGGCGGGTAAGGAGTATTCGTCTTACTTCTTGTCTTTCAAGGGCATCAACAGCTGCGGCAACTGCTAAAAAGGTTTTACCGGTACCGGCAGGTCCCACACCAAAGGTAATGTCGTGTTTGGCCATATTCGCCACATACACAGACTGGTTTGGATTGCGAGGTTTGATGATGCCGCGTTTAGTTTTGATATGCAGGGTGTCATCTTCAGCCGATGATTCAGCTTCGAGGTTAATGACCTCCTGAATGGCTAAATGCACTCGCTCTGGCTCTAAATCTGGGGTGCTACCTTTAACAGTTTGGGTTTCAATGTATAGCTGTTTCAGTAAATTATTAGCATTAAAGGCATGTCTTGGCAGGCCAACGATTTTGAAATGATTATTCTTATGGATAATCTCAACACCTAAACGACGTTCAAGCTGTTTAATGTTGTCATCATATGGACCACATAATGAGGCAATTCTTCGAGTTTCAGCAGGCTCGAGGTATAAATTCATGGTAGTAACTTTAGTGGACAAAAATAATGCTCCAAAAGAAAAAGAATGCGAATAGGTATAAAAGTTAAAATACCACGGTATTAACTGAAAAGCACAATAAAGGCGGCTCGAGGCCGCCTTTATTAAATAATGATAAACCCGTTTTATGGCTAAATTAGCTGCCTGGGGTAAATTGGCTTACACCAATATCATCATCAGTTTTGTGTTTGGCTACGATATCTGACGGACGTAAACTTCGACGTAAATCCATCTCGTCTTCGCCACGAATAAATACGCCGCGCAGCGAGTTTGTATATACATCAACAATTTCAACATCCACAAAACCGCCAATACACTTAGGATCAGCTTCAAAGTTCACTACGCGGTTATTTTCAGTACGGCCGCGAAGCTCCATAGGGTTCTTAACTGAAGGGCCTTCAACTAAAATACGTTGAACAGTGCCTAACATTTGGCGGCTGTAGCGCATGGCTTGTTGGGTAATACGGTCTTGTAAAATCGCTAAGCGCTTTTTCTTTTCTTCCATGGTGACATCATCTGGCAAATCAGCCGCTGGTGTTCCTGGACGGGCGCTGTAGATAAAGCTAAAGCTGTGGTCAAAACTGACATCTTCAATCAACTTCATGGTGTCTTCAAATTCAGCATTTGACTCACCAGGGAAGCCGACAATGAAGTCGGAACTGATTTGGATATCAGGGCGCGCTTTACGTAAACGACGAATAATTGATTTATATTCAATTGCCATATGACCACGTTTCATATTAGTTAGAATGCGGTCTGATCCCGATTGCACTGGTAAATGTAAAAAACTCACCACTTCAGGGGTGTCTTCATAAACATCGATAATGTCTTGTGAAAACTCAATGGGGTTACTCGTTGTGTAACGCACACGGTCGATACCATCAATTGATGCCACTAGACGCAATAACTCTGCGAAGGTGCAAATATCATCATCATGGGTAGCACCGCGAAACGCATTCACGTTTTGACCAAGCAGGTTTACTTCACGTACACCTTGTTCAGCAAGTTGTGCGATTTCTAAAATGACATCATCAACCGGGCGGCTAACTTCTTCACCGCGGGTGTACGGCACTACGCAGAATGAACAGTATTTACTGCAGCCTTCCATAATAGACACAAACGCCGATGGACCGTCAGCGCGAGGCTCAGGTAGGCGATCGAATTTTTCAATTTCAGGAAAGCTCACATCAATAACTGCTTTATCGCCATTATTAATTTGGGTGATCATCTCAGGTAAGCGATGTAAGGTTTGTGGGCCAAAAATAATATCAACGCACTGAGCACGTTCTTTAATGGCTTTACCTTCTTGTGATGCAACACAACCACCTACACCGATAATTAGATTAGGTTTTTTGTCTTTGAGGGTTTTCCAGCGACCAAGCTGATGAAACACTTTTTCCTGCGCTTTTTCGCGAATTGAACATGTGTTTAGTAGCAGTACGTCTGCTTCTTCAGCATCCTCAGTCAAGGTATAACCTTGATAATCGTCCAGCAAGTCAGCCATTTTAGATGAATCATATTCATTCATCTGACAGCCCCAGGTCTTTATGTGTAGTTTTTTACTCATCAGTTACGCCGTTCTATTACCACAGAAAAATAGCCGAGTATTTTAACTGCACAAAGGCTCGCTGGCTAGCCTTTGTGCACACTTAAGCGGCATTATTCTGAAATGACTAATACCCCTATATTTTCAGGGTGTTTATCTATTTGGGCTAACTCATTTGATTGATTGGTAAAATAGCCAAATTGTTTCGCCATTGTGACGTTATCTTGTCTTGCTTGAACAATTATTTTTTGCGCTAGCTCTCTATTAAACTGCGTAAGCATTTCCGTGGTTTGTTGATATAAGGCATAATCGAAGGATGAACGGTGAATAACCGTAATGGTTTCCATCGGTTGTACTTCGGCTTGTGCTGTCATTGGCATAATGGCTGCGCCAGCAACAAGCCCTGCAAGTAGCGGCATAGTATAGAGTGACTTAGTAAACTTTTTTACATAACTCATTAACGTATTACGGCTGCTTGTTAGTGATTTAAGGGTTCCATTATTAGATTGTACATAGGTGCTTTGACTGAACATACTATCCTCTCTTACCTTGGCATTTAAGGGGTTGGTTGCAAGGCATGTCATACTAGACAGTCTCAGTATAAGGTAAGGTTTGGTGGTCAAAGTTTAATCAGTGTAAGCAAGTGTTGCTCAAACTCAAGATAGCAACATATCGATACGATTGAGGCGTTACAGACATCTTTGTACATAGTTTAAGTGACGCTTATTGGCACATAATAGTAGCCGCTGTCATGGCGTTTCAGTATTACAGCTTTTTATTAAGGTAAATAAACAATGCATCAAGCATCGAATGTAGTTGAACATGATGTCGTCATCGTTGGCGGAGGTATGGTGGGCGCAGCTGTAGCTGTGGGGTTAGGTCAGCTTGGCTTAAATGTTGCCATGGTTGAAGCATTCGCGCCTAAAGCCTATTTACCTGAGCAGCCCTTAGACTTACGCGTATCAGCTATTAGTGTGGCCTCTGAGCAATTACTTGAACGCTTGGGCGTAATGGAGCAATTACGCACTATGCGTCATGTGGCCTATAAAGGTTTAGAAACCTGGGAGCTCGATGATTGCATTACCCGTTTTCATGCTGATCAGATCGATGAATCACATCTGGGCTATTTTTTTGAGAACCGCTTAATTCAACTGAGTCTGTGGCAGCAAATTGAAAAGATGGACAATGTGCATTGTTATTGCCCTGATAGCGTTGCTAAGTTCGAGCGTATTGAAATGAGCAATAGTGGCGTAAAATCATTGTCTCAAGGAATGAAAGCGGCCCTTAAAAGTGGCGTTGAATTACATGCATCATTATTAGTTGGCGCAGATGGGGCTAACTCACAAGTAAGACAATGGGCCGGTATTGGTATTACTGGCTGGGATTATGCTCAGTCAGCCATGCTCATTAATGTTGAAACTGACACCGCGCAGCAAGACATAACTTGGCAACAGTTTACCCCTCAAGGGCCACGCTCATTACTGCCATTACCGGGTAATAACGCCTCATTAGTATGGTATGACAGTAATAGTCGCATTAAGCAGCTTATGCAGCTCAATCATAAACAACTGGCTGAGCAAATTAAGCTTAACTTTCCATCAAGGCTTGATGAGAACTTTACCGTTATAGCTAGAGGCAGTTTCCCGCTCACAAGACGTCATGCCCAAGATTATTGCCAAGATAATATTGTGATTTTAGGTGATGCAGCCCATACCATTAACCCGCTTGCAGGGCAGGGCGTCAATATTGGTTTTAAAGATGTCGATGTATTGATTGCAACCATTGCCGATGCAGTAGGCAATGATAAACCTTGGTGGACAGCATCTTGTTTAAAGCAGTATCAATGCAAACGTTATAGCGATAATTTATTGATGATGTCAGCAATGGATGCATTCTATGCAGGCTTTAGTAATGATTTATTACCAATAAAACTGTTAAGAAATGGGTTGTTGAAACTGGCAAACTACGATAATCCGATCAAACAGAAAGTGCTTAAATACGCATTGGGTTTAGCGTAACTTATTCTATTTAATCAGCAATCACGCCTTCCCCCACCACGCAATTTCTAATGGCGGTTAACTATATTCACTGTGAACTTTTTCACAGTGAGGTTATCCCCATTCTGTCTAATTATCACAGTGTATTTGTTGAGTTCAGTTTTGAGTGTTAAAATGCCGCGCTTTAGCGCCTTCAAATCACAAAATCTTAGTCTATAACTATTAAGATGGATAAATGATATTGAAGATAACGCAGTCATTTAACCACTGAAATTGAGTGCTAATGAGTCAAATAAAACTAATTGTCGGCCTTGCTAACCCAGGTGCAGAATACGCCCACACTCGTCATAATGCGGGTGCATGGTATGTACAAGAGTTAGCGCGTTTATGTGGCGCCACCTTAGCGCCAGACAGTAAATATTTTGGCTTAACCGCCAGAGTCACTATTGATGGTAAAGATGTGCGTCTACTTATACCTACTACGTTTATGAATTTAAGCGGTAAGTCAGTGGGCGCATTAGCGAACTTTTTTCGTATTTTACCTGAAGAGATATTAGTGGCCCATGATGAGCTTGATATGGAGCCGGGCGTTGCCAAGTTTAAATTGGGCGGTGGTCATGGTGGTCATAACGGCTTAAAAGATATTATTGCTAAGCTTGCCAATGAAAAAGGCTTTTACCGATTACGTATTGGTATTGGTCACCCTGGAGATAAAAACCGCGTCAGTGGTTATGTCTTAGGTAAAGCGCCAGCGAGCGATCAAGAAAAGATGGACGCAGCAATAGATGAAGCGGTGCGTTCAACTGAAATATTGTTTAAACAAGACATGGCGAAAGCGATGCACCGATTACACACATTCAAAGCGCTCTAATTAGCCGCGCTTTGATTATTGATTTGACACAACTTACCACTTCCTAGGTGAGTTTAATTATATAAAGGTAAAAATATGGGTTTTAAATGCGGCATTGTGGGTTTGCCAAATGTTGGTAAGTCAACACTATTTAATGCGTTAACTAAAGCAGGAATCGAAGCTGCTAACTTCCCGTTTTGTACCATTGAGCCAAATACGGGTGTGGTTCCAGTACCTGATCCACGTTTAGATGCATTAGCAGCGATTGTTAATCCAGAACGTATTTTACCGACTACAATGGAATTTGTGGATATTGCAGGTTTAGTTGCTGGCGCATCAAAAGGTGAAGGTTTAGGTAACAAGTTCCTAGCTAACATTCGTGAAACGGATGCCATTGGTCACGTTGTACGTTGTTTTGAAGATGACAACATCGTTCATGTTGCTAACAAGGTTGACCCTGCAGGCGATATTGATGTTATCAACACTGAACTTGCGTTAGCGGATTTAGACAGCTTAGAGCGTGCTATCTTCCGTCAGCAAAAGCGCGCTAAAGGCGGCGACAAAGATGCTAAGTTTGAAGTAGAAGTACTTGAAAAAATGCGTCCAACTTTAGATGAAGGCCAAATGCTGCGTTCATTAGAGTTAAGCAAAGAAGAAATGGCTGCAATTGCCTACCTTAACTTCTTAACCCTAAAGCCAACCATGTACATTGCTAACGTATCTGAAGATGGATTTGAGAATAATCCACATTTAGATGCTGTTAAAGCCATTGCCGCGACAGAAAACGCCGTGGTGGTTGCAGTATGTGCTGCGATTGAGTCTGAGCTTGCTGAGATGGACGCTGAAGAGCGTGATGAGTTTATGGCAGACCTTGGTCTTGATGAGCCAGGGCTTGATCGCGTTATTCGTGGTGGTTATGAATTATTGGACTTACAGACTTACTTTACTGCAGGTGTAAAAGAAGTAAGAGCATGGACTGTGCCAGTAGGCGCCAGTGCGCCACAAGCTGCTGGTGTGATCCACACCGACTTTGAGCGTGGCTTTATTCGCGCCCAAGTAATGGCCTATGATGACTTTATCGAGTTTAATGGTGAAGCAGGTGCTAAAGAAGCAGGTAAGTTACGCGTAGAAGGTAAAGCTTATATCGTTAAAGATGGCGATGTAATGCATTTCTTATTCAACGTATAAATAGTATTTGTAGACTTTAATTAGTCAAACAAGCGGTCGAGGTTAACTTTTTTGGTCAAATATGCCGATTTGCTACGCAGTTTGGTGAACTTATAGCCGAACAGTGCCAATTGATGAAAATAGCTAAAAAAAGCAGTTGACCTCGATACGCTGAATAAGCATAATACGCCCCGTCCTCACGACGAGGGCAACGAAAGATAAAGTGGCAATGTAGCTCAGCTGGTTAGAGCACAGCATTCATAATGCTGGGGTCGCAGGTTCAAGTCCCGCCATTGCTACCATCTTCTCAAGATGTCAAACTAGAGATTCGCTGGTTAGTTAAAGCCGCAAGGTTTTAGAAATATGACTGGCTACCTTCTCAAGGTTAAATGAGCATCGTGTTCTGGATGTTAAACAGAGTCAGTGCGGGAGTGGTGGAATTGGTAGACACGCCAGATTTAGGTTCTGGTGCCGTAAGGTGTGAGAGTTCAAGTCTCTCTTCCCGTACCATTATATAGAAAGGCTGGCATTAGCGGGTTTTTCGAAAAAGCTTTAGATTGGGATATCGCCAAGTGGTAAGGCACCGGGTTTTGATCTCGGCATCCCCAGGTTCGAATCCTGGTATCCCAGCCATTTTAAAGTAAGTAGACAAGATTATTGGGATATCGCCAAGTGGTAAGGCACCGGGTTTTGATCTCGGCATCCCCAGGTTCGAATCCTGGTATCCCAGCCATCTTAGGCAATGTAGCTCAGCTGGTTAGAGCACAGCATTCATAATGCTGGGGTCGCAGGTTCAAGTCCCGCCATTGCTACCATGTTTAAAGGTAGATTAGTGGGTAACGCTATGCTACTTAGTTAGAAAAGAGCAACAACAGAGTTTACACTATATATAATTAGTGTATATTCTGAGAAAGATTTGATGCGGGAGTGGTGGAATTGGTAGACACGCCAGATTTAGGTTCTGGTGCCGTAAGGTGTGAGAGTTCAAGTCTCTCTTCCCGTACCATCAAATTTTTTCAATATGTAAACCTTCCTTTATGAAAAGTTATACATAACCAATTTTGGGATATCGCCAAGTGGTAAGGCACCGGGTTTTGATCTCGGCATCCCCAGGTTCGAATCCTGGTATCCCAGCCAAATTTAGCCTCACGGTTAAAGAAAGAGCCCGTCTTATGACGGGCTTTTTGTTGCCTGAAATTTATGATTTATCTTCTTATATTTATCCATTATCACTTATCGATTGAGGCATATGATTATTTTTGTATGATGGATAAGTCATACGTTCCAAATTATTACTTTCTAAATTATTACATTCAGAGTCTGCCCGAAATGCCAATTAATCCAATTACAGAGTCAATGTGGCCTGAAATCTATAAACTCCAATCGCAAGTGTATGTGGATATTGAACCAGAGCCGCTCGAAGTCCTTCGGGATAAATGGCAGCATTCTGCTCACTGCTGTTTTGTCTATCAAAATGAAGAGCAAAAGGTAATGGCTTATCTATTGGCTCATGTTTGGGCTAATGAAACGCCTCCTAAGCTCTATCAGACACTTTCTGAGAAAAAGGAGGGTAATAAATTGTTTCTACATGATTTAGCGGTATCTGCTCTATTAAAAGGCTCAGGAGTCGGTAAGCAAATGGTTGAGCAGTTAAAATTAATTGCTAAGCAATACAATTACTCACAAATACAACTTGTGGCAATACAAGGCTCAGTCCCTTTTTGGCAAAAAATGGGCTTTGAGATTGATCATGAGCAGGCGGCTAACGCAAGTTATGGCCCTGATGCTAAGATTATGAAGCAAGTGCTTTAATCTGTTTTACTTTTTAAGCCTTAAGCAAATAAAAAAATACGGCCAATTGGCCGTATTGTTAACTGATAAAAATTAATTAATCATTTATCGCTTACTTCTGTCTAGCTGGGTAAGAAGTCGATCGCCCAAATGGTTGTCATTGTTGCAACATCTTCTGCTGGGAAGGTGATTGAACGTAACACAACCTTTAGTTGGCGCTCTAATTTGGCATTGTTAAGCTGGCTTGATTGAATATCAACCCGACTAATGCTGCCATTAGGCAGGATCTCAATCTCAAACATGACTTTACCTTTGAGGAAAGGGTCTTTACGCAGAGCTCGATTATACAAGGCATATAAACGTGCTTTGTTCGCCTCAAGTGTGCGGCGTAATGCTGCCTCTGAACGTTGGCTTCCCGCAGAAGCCAGTTGCTCTTCCTCGGCAATTGCCCCTTGAGTAGCTAACACCTCCTCTTCTGCCAACCTAATTTGTTGGGTGTTTTTAGTGCTTAAAGCATCTGACACAACGGTTTGATTGACGGTAGAGGTGGTTAAACTCTCACTTTGGGTATTGGCCGAAGCTGCTAACATCTTACGTTTGACTTTCACTTCTTGCGCCTGCGTTTGTTCAAGGGCACTTTGAGATGCCGGCTTGATATCAAACGCTTCACGCATTGAAAAAAGCTCATCTTTCATGGCTGCTAGCCCTGAAGTTTGTGCTTTTTCTTTTGCGGCCTCACGGGTCATTGTCGGCTGTACTATTGGCTTTTCAACAGGTTTATCGATAGGCTTCTCTTCAACCTTTTCCGGTTCTTTTTCAAGTTCTGGCTCAGGTTCAGGAATAACTTCTGGCTTTTCAGGCACTGGAAGTTGTTTTTCTTTAAGCATTATTTTCGCTAACTGCGGTGGTAATTGCTCTTTAACTTCTCTTGGCACTTCAACTTGCTCAAGTAAAGGCACACCGATGCCGAACACAGCGTAAATGACCAGTAGTAACACTAAGATCTGTTTAAATAACCTATCTTGTTTACTGGGCTTAAATAAATCACCTATGTCGTTAAAGCTATTACCATTTGGGCTACTGCCATTAAACGAATGGGATAAGCTTGCTGCTGTCATGCTAACTCTCCTCAGCCGTTTTACTGGCTTGGCGTTCCACGGCTAATGACATATTTCTATATCCCGTTTCAGCACAAGCAGCCATAATTTGCTTTAACGCCATATAAGGTGTGCTGCTATCGCCAATAATGGTGACGGCACGGCCTTTTTCCTGTTCTGACTCTGTTAACTCAGTACGTTTACTCGCTTGGTATGTAAGCTCAGTAGTCATCGCTTCGATAAACTCAAGGTTTTCTTGTTCACTGAAGTTAGGCTTATCAGCACTATTTTGCCAAACAGCTCGCTCTTGGATAAGCACTGTATCTTTAAGTACTGTGATAACCAGGTTTTCAACTGGCAGTTCTTCAGCAATAGAGACAGGTAACTTTATCTTTTCGATATTTTGTAGAACGCGTACTTCAGATTGATTCACAATCAAGAAGAATACCAAAATCGTAAAGATATCCATCAAGGCAACTAAGTTAAGTTTGCCACCTGATTTAAAGCGCTTATGGTGCTTAGCAAGTCGTTTAGCTCTGGGTGATTGCTTCATGATTTGCCTCCTGTGGTTTCACTTACTTGTGTTTCAGCAAGTGATTCTTCAGGTGCATCGCCTAATGAGATAAGCGGAAACAGTTCAGCATCGACTAGATTAGCCGCAACCACTGCTTTGTATGAACGCACTGTATCCATTGCAGTCACAATGGTCTGATAATCGATATTAGATTCAAGCAAAAGCACTATGTCATTTTTATCGATTTCTTGTTGTTGAAAAGTCAGTTTAAGGTCTTGTAAGTACACAGACAAAGCCTTGAAATCATAACCTTGTTCTGTTGTTTCAAAACGTTTAAGTAATATGCTCGCAGGGTAGTTGAGCTCAAGACTTTGCTGAGTAATGACCAGTTCCAATACTTTAGGTTCTTGATCATCTTCAGCTTGTTGAGATTCTGACATAACAGGCAATTGCAGATTTAGTATCCGTACTTGTGAAAATACCAAACTCAGTAATAACACAGGCACGAGCACGATCATCAAATTCATAAATGAAGTGATATCGAGTTCTGCATCTTCGGTATTAGGGCGACGACGGCGTCTCATAATTATTAGCCTCGGTCCGAATCCGCTTGCTTAGAAAATGACAGTGAATTAAGTAATTTAATGCCAGCCATTTCAATTGAATCAACAATAGTCGCAGTTTTAGTTTGCAGTGTTGAGTGAAATAGAATTAGCGGAATAGCGGTAATAAGACCAAATGCAGTGGTGTTCATTGCAACAGAAATACTGGAAGACAGCAGGTTAGCTTTTTCAGCTGGATCTGCACTGGCTACCGCAGAGAACGCTGCAATCAGCCCCATAATGGTACCCAGTAGACCAAGTAACGTAGCAATATTGGCTAAGGTAGCAATAAATGGCGTGCGCTTTTCAAGTCTCAACATGTACTCCATGATGGTTTCTTCCATGGCGTATTCCACATCTTCACGGCGATTAGCTTGTGAAATTCTGACGATACCAGATTGCAATACATCAAATACAGGGGCTTTATTATTTTGCGCATGTTGACTGATTGTCGCGACATCACCGCTTTTAAGTGCTTCTTTGATTAACGAGAATGCTTTTTGGTTAGTGCGATGAGCTGAACTGAGATATAACCAGCGTTCGATAGTGATGGCCAAACCGACGACTAATACTAGGGCGATAGGGTATATGAACGGGCCACCATTTTGTAAAAATGCAATAATATGGTCGGTAAAACTCATGATATTTTCCTTTTTATAGAGTCGAACGAAGTTGTTTTTGACTCGTCCTAAATGTAGTTATTTTTTGTTACTGCTTTTTTGTTACTGCTTCGGGTTAAACTTTTATCTTGGTGAATACACCCTTTATTGTTTTGATGAAGTATTCACACTGAAATCACGTACCTCTTGTTGGAACTTTTTAGGGTTAATCGGTTTGAATTGCGGCAAGATGATTTGCATATTGTTATCTTGTATTGCTACAGGGTTGGTAATTCCTTGCCAAGGCATGATGTAAAGCACTTTGGGTTGCTCTTGCGTGCCGGCCACTTTACTTTCAATTAATACGGGTTTGTTTGCTGTGCTGACGGTTTCAGCGGCATTAAGCTGGCCAATGCTAATGACTGATAGCAGCAAGAGTGTCATAACAGCAATAACCGCCGCGTTTACACGGTATGTTGTCATCGGGGTTAATGAACTAACCATCTTATCCTTCTCCTTCTTGCAAATTGAGCCCAGCGCGCTGAATTTTTATTTCAACGCCAGCCAACCATCGCTGGGCTTGAACATCATCAGGTTTTAGCAATAAATAGGATTGATAATAACGTCTCGAATCTAATAGTTTTCCTCGGTATAGCTCGAGCAAAATAGCCAGGTTAACTTGTGCTTCTGGATAATTAGGCCAAATAGATAATGCGGTTAAATAATCTTTTTCTGCCTGTTCAAATTGACCTTGCTTTCTTGCTACAAGGGCCTTCAACTGAAAGGCGTAAGGGTTTTTATGGTTAACGGCAATGGCTTGATTTAACAAAGATTCAGCCTGACTAAGGTCACTTTTATTAATGGCGATTAAGGCTTTGTTTACTAATGCACCTGATAGGGTTGGCTGCGCCAAGAGTACTTGATCGAATAATACATCAGCTTGATCAAATTGCTGTTGTTTCATCAGAGCAAGCGCATCTTGATACTGAGTTAACACCGTACTGGGTACATTGGCTAAACGTTGCTGTGCTTGCTCAGCATATAAGTTGTAATTGTTGGCTGTTATGTCATTTAAAGCGCCATTACTTGCCGTTTGCTTGTTCGAGCTGTTCCCTACAGAGCCATTTGCCACAGAGCTAGCATTGCCATCATCTGTGTTAACCATATCCACCATACTGCTATCTAGGGCATCAATACCGTTAGCTTCGGCGTTTTCACTCGCTTGATCATTAGTCATCGTTGAGCATGCAGACAAGATCATTAGGCTGAAACCCATTAATAACTTGATGGTGACATGAGCTGAGGAAAGTGTGTTATTCACTTTATTATTCACCCGACTGTTTACTCTCTTACTTAAAGGTTTAGTGAATTGATTCAACGACATTATGTGTCACCTCCTGTTTGTTATATAACGCAGGTGACAGTTCAGTTAAGGTTGTGAAACTTTTGCCAATCCATTGGTCATAGATATTTTGCCAAGCTCGCTCAATGTTACTGATATGAATTTCAATAGCCTTTTCCTCAAATGGATAGGCGAGCTCTTCAAGCAATATTTCGTACTCTTCCAGCGCTAATTCATCTAGGTCACTAGGGCGCTCAGAGTCCATAACATCAGCCGCTAACTGGCGATACATTTCAGCTAAGTTAAAGGTTGCTTGCGGCACATATTGTGCTCGTTGAAAGTCCAACACTTGCTGGTAATAATCAATAGCTTGTTTCATCGCGTCTTGTTTACGCTTCAAGGTTTTATTTAATGGCGCGGTTAGCTTAATCGCGATAAATGTTTGCTGGTGTGCTTGGGCTAATTCAGACGCTGCAATAGAGGCAATTTCAATTTCTCGCCCAGCAAAGGTATTCGCTTTAGCTTGCTGCTTGGCGTGGAAGGTTAATATCTGGCGATACCAGTAATATTCCTTGTTGGGCTCGTTAGAAACTTGATAAAACTCGCTCATTTTAAGGCGTACTTCTTGTGCTACATCAAAAGGCTCAGGGTAATCTTTAGCGTATGTTCGATAGGTTAAGCGGGCTTTTTCGGTTTCGCCTGCTTTGAGGTAGTACTCCGCAGCAGTATATTGCGCCTCACGCTTTAGCGCTCCTTTGGGTTCATTGGCAACAATAATCAACAGTTGCTCAGCAGCCAATTCCCATTGTTCTAATGCTTCATATGACTGAGCAAGTTTTGCTGGGATTGATGCACTGAAGTGATGTTTAGGGTAACGCTTTTGAAATGGCACCAATACCGTAATAGCTTGTTGCCATTGCTGTTGCGAAAGCAAGATATTCGCCGCTTCAAACTCGCCACTGACTGCATATTTTGATTCAGGCACAGCTTTGCTAATCCGTAATAAATCGACAACAGCAAGTTGCGGATTGTCGTTCTTGTTAGCCTGTGCTTGGAAGTAAATGCTTGATGCTAATAAATCGCGCATTTCAACTCGTGATGTCGCTTGTTGCGCTGTCGGTGTTTGACTGACACTTAAATATTTTAACGCCAGATTATAAGATTGCTCAGCAAGGGCATATTGGCTTTGCTGATATAACCCGTGAGCATATAACTGAGTCACAAGTTGTACTTGTTTTAATTGAGTTTTAGGCAGCTGTTTACCGTGCTCTACTGGATTGATAACACTTGATTTATCTAGGGCGATATAAGCCTGAGGTTTTTGTACACTGGCTAATTCATCAGGTGTTTGTCGCGCTACTACCGCTATTTGTTCTGCACTTTTCTCAGAGGGTTGATTAATGACACCGTGAGTCACTAATACAAATTCGCTGAACTGGGCTAAATCCAGGTAGTTTTTCGATGCAAATGAATATTGGGCGCCGTGAGTTGCAAGCTCTAGAGCGCGTTTATCATCTGGATAGTTGGCGATAAACTGTTTATCTAAGGCGACCCTCTCTTGGACAACGACCTGAGTGCTATCCAAATTTGCATTAGCTTGATTTTGCAGCGGCGTTAGGATTTCTCGAATTGTGATTGTGGTTGCATAAGCCGCCTGCTTTTTGAGGGCTATCTGCTCTTGGTTTAGCTGCTTATTTGGTTGGCTTAAGTGATCAGCTTGTTGGTTTGGCTGGTCTGCTTGAACCGAATCATCAATAGAACTGATTTCACCATAAGCGATAGTTTTATAACTGTTAAGTGCTTGTCTAAATTGCTGGGCTTCAAAATTAGCATCAGCAAACAGGTATTCATCAGTGTGAATATCTTTGCTGAGTAAGCTGCTTGCCTGTGGCAATTTTGCGAGTTGTAAGTAAGTACTTAATGCATTTGCAGCCGCTTTAAAAGCGCTTACTCGGCCAATGCCTGCAGGCTGATTTTGCGCGTTGGCGTAAACTCTGCGGCTATGCTCATCACTAAATGCCAGTAAATGAGGCAGTAACTCTCGTTGATGCTTTGCACTTGCTTGACTCCAAAAAGTGCTATTTAACCCGTACTGGTTAATATAATCATTTTTGAGTTTATGCATTGAAGCAAACTTACCTTGGCGCTGATAAAGCTCAAGTAAAGCCAATGAGTAACGAGCAGACCAAATGTTATCTTGTGCCAAACCGATATAGGCTTGATAGGTCTGCTCTGCATCATGTTGCAGCTCTTGTTTTAGTAAGAATTTTGCTAAGTTATCAAATAGAACATGTTGATAAATAGGTAAGTAACGCGTGTCTTGTTTTGATGTCACCAGCGCAACTAAGGATACGGATTGTTGCTGCTGACTGAGTGAAATACTTAACACTCGCTGCGCATCAATTGCTAGGTTTTGCTCGCGGCTGCTCAAACTAGCAAAGCTGAAATCCGTTGCGGTTAACTCATTTCGCTTTGGTTTATGGTTAGCTAAAATCGTATCGAACACGGCTAAAAAGGTACTGTCAGCCTCAGGTAAGCGATTCAGTTTAAACAGTGACCAACCAGACATATAAATGCTGTTGAGTAAATATTTATCATTGTTATCAGCTAATTGAACCTGTTTATAAGCGCTTATCGCAGCAGGGTAATCTTGTAAGTTGTAATAGATTTCGCCACGCCTAAAGTTAAGCTCAGCCAAATATTGAGTGTTAGGGTAGCGGGATAATAACGATTCCATTTCGATTAAGCTTTCATCTAGCAGGCCTTGCAAATCTAGCGCTTTTGCCAGTTGATACTGCAGATGCTCGTTATCAGCGCGATTAGGGTAGCGCTGTAATAGTGTTTGATACTCAGCGATTAATTTTGCTAGTTGTTGATCGTTTTGCTTGAACTGTTGCAAAGCTTTTTGCTCTGCAGCTAACTGGTTAACCCCCGTATCTTCATCAAGAACTGTGGTTTCAAGCTCACCAAACATTTGCTCTTCAAGATTTTCAGTCTTAATTTGAACCAGACGATATTCAACGTGTGTTCTGACTTCTGGGTTGGGTTCTAATGTCAGTAATTGCTGATAAATTTGCGCAAGTTTTTGGCTTCGCTGCGCTTTTGTCAGAGCAAGTGAGTCCAATGAAACTTGGGGTTGTTGTTTGGCTAAATCAGTTAATGTCGCTCTTTTGGGATTGTTATTAGCTTGAGTATCTAGGGTGCTTTTACAACCGCTGACGCCAGCAATGATCATGCAGCTAACGAGTAGAGATAGCGTTGGTTTTGATGGGGTCATTATAATTTCTCCCCATTTATAACAGGTTGGGACATTTGCTCTAATACAGCCGCCATTTCATGGCGAGAGGCCAGTAATAACTGTTCAAGCTGAATTTGTTGCTCAGAAACAAAGGCTGAGATTTTTTGTTGAATTTGAGCTTTGGTTGAGGATTCAAGTGCTGCGATATTTTGAATTGTTGTAACCAGTCTCGTTTCTGCTTGAGCTTGGCGCTGCTCAAACGCAGTGGTTTGTTGCTGAGAATTGGCTAACTGAGCAAAGCGTTGTTGCTGCAGACTTACCAGTACGAGTTGTTGGTCGACTTGTTTAAGTAATTTTTTATGTTGCCATAACCTTTGAGGAAATTGCTGTTGCAACTCCCAGTTAAGGACTGCTTTAACGCGGTTTAGTCTTTGTTGATACTCTTCAGTGCTGCGCTGACCACGAATAGCCTTGATAACGTTTTCACTTTCATTGACGCGTTTAAGCCATGCTTGCTCTGCGTCATTGGCAAAAATATCTGCGTTTTCTTGTGCCTCAGCCTCAGTAATCATTTGTGCTAACAGCTGCTTTTGATTGGTTAACTGCTGAATCAATTCAGGATACTGGGTTTGGCTTTGCTGTTCGATGATGCGAGCTTGACGCTGTTTATTGAGTGTTAAGCTCTCTTTTATCCAGGCATTTTTTTGCTGCTGACGGTCAATATTGCTCGTTAACAGTGATAACTCAGATAAGGTATCGATATCGTGTTTCAGCTCTGGATTTTCTAAGGCTTTTTGCAGCCATTGACCATTAGCTCCCGTTTGAGCGTTTACATTACTGTTGAACAATAATGGCGTTAATTCTGTTTGCTTAATATCGGTATGAAAGCGTGCTAAGTCAGCTAATTGTTCAACATAGAGTTGCTCGGCTTGTTGATAGCTATATAGGCTCTCAGAAAGTGTGTTTTGCTGTTTGATTTGAGCAGAAATGAGTAATGCTGATTGCCAACCGAGCTGGGAGTATTGATAGTCACGTTTTAATAAATCAAGCAATGCCAGTGAAGTGTCATATCGCTTGATCTGCTGAGCTGAGAAGGCAAATAGAAATAGTGCAGACTCAGTGTAAGGACTGTGCTCAGGAAAATCTTGTAATTGATCGAATGCTGCTTGGTATAGACCTTGTTTAACATACAGTTGGGCTAACAATAATTGAGCATAATCATTAATGGCTTGCTGCTGGATTTGTTTGTCTGCCTTTAATTCATCAGCTGTCATTATGCTTATGTCAGTGATTTCTTTATTAACATTTTTACTAGAAACTTGAGCTCGTTGTTGTGGACTCTTTTCGGTAAATAAGCTTTGCCAGAAATTCGTTTCAGTTGCTGCTACGTTTATGTTTTTAATGCGTACCAGCAGTGTTTCTGCGCGTTGATAATCCTTTGCTTGCATCAATTGCAGTGCTTGGTTAAGCATGACGTAAGCAGATAATGCTGACTTTGCAGTTAATTCAGTATCTGCTTGGTTTGATCCCGCGGCTGACTCATCAAGTATTTTCGCTGAAGGAGTCACAGATGCAGGCCAATATGCCAATTGATGTAGGATCTGATATTGCTCAGCATATGAAGCAGGCAGTTGAGTGATATTAGCGAGGGTTTGCTGGGCAGCACTGTGTTTACCTTGCTCTATTTGTTGTTCTGACAACTGTAGTAGCGCGATAAGCTTTAGCTCATCAGCAGAGGTGGCAGTTTTATTGCCTTGTTTATCTTCGGTTGGTGGCTCAATACCTGCCAACTTATCGTCTGCTTGTTGTTGAATTAATGCTTGCTCGAACGTGGCCAACGTCTCTGTAGCTTGATGATGTAAACCGATGGATACCTGTAAGCCAGCTTCAAACAAATGGCTTTTTGCGGTATCAGCATCAAAGCGCTGTCTGTTTAGGCTAACTTGGCTTAATGCGGCGTTGTAATCACCTTCAAAATAAAAGTATAAGGCTTGGCGATAAAGTTTATTGCGCAGGTTAGCTTGCTGAGCAAGGGTTAAATTAGTTGCAGTCGTTGCATTAGCAACTTCAGTTGGTTGCTTATTTAGTTCATCAGTTGAGACATCAGTGGGCATATCAGCACTGATAGCTGCAGTTGAAAAACAGCCGCTAACGATAAGCAGTAATATCGCTTTTAGCTGAGGCGTTGCTACTGCATAGCGGCTAAAGTCAGGGAAAGCTTGGTTCATATTAACTGGCATAACCGTTATAAAACCCACTCTTCAACTTTCACATCTGCACGATAACTGGATTCATTATCTTCAAGTTTCAATTCCACCATCACGGTTTCATCTGTCTTTTCAAATTGATGAGTCACTGCTCTTTGTACGGTGCGACCTTCTGCATCAACACCGGTAAAAATAGCGGTAAGCTGATGCTGTCCCATTTTCAAATTTCCCATATAGACTTTTTGAATGCCGCCTTTTTCCAGTGCACGACGTTGGCGTTGGGTATATAAAAAACCGGCTACATTTTGCTGATTAATTTTTAGCTCGACACTGTCTAGGGTAAAAAAACGTCCAATATCCACTGACACAAATACAGCTATTTGAGTGCTTGCGGGGAACAATAAGTCTTCTTCAAGAATGAATAAATCACGATTTAATTTAATGACTTGGCTTTTGATGTTTTCAAGATCGCTTGCTACCTGACTCTGACTATCAGCGCTACCATTACCATTACCATTAGTCATTGCATTAGCACTCGCGTCACTATTAGTATTGGCTAACGCGGCACTTGGCTGCATCGCGCTCCAGAACACGGTTATAAATAGCCCCAAAGTGAGCCATATTTTAAAATTTGTAGATGACTTAACAGTGTTACCCTGCGCTGTACCTTGTCCAGTACCTTGATCTGTGTTGTTCATATTCCTACCTTGAAAATGGGCTAAATCGCTAACATTACGCAAAATGATTAAAAGTAAACGCTATAAAAAGCGCGGATGACGTTAGCGGAAAAATTGTAAAACGGTTCGTTACCTACGCCACCATCAGCAGTGGGATCTCTAAAGTTGTTGTAGTCGAAGGTGATGTAGTCCCATTGAATACTGGCTTCTGAACGAGTATCTCCAAAAGATAAGCTTTCAGGCATTAAATAAGTGACACCTAGGCCTAAGGTTAAGTCATTAAAGTCACTTAACTCTTTATCGCGGGCTAGGTAGTTTTGTGCATCTTGATAAGGGAATAAGTCACTATAAAATTCAGCTTGAGTTTGCTGGTAGTAACGCACTTTAAATTCAAGTTCTAAGAAGTCACCAATAGGGTGGCGGTATCCGAGTTCGACATCATTAGCATCAATTTCCCAGCTGTCGTTGAAGTAGCGATAATGAAAAAATAACGCCGCGCGATAGGGCAGAAAGTAGCTTGCCGATAATTTGGTTGAAAACGAGTTACGAGTCTCTGGATAGATTTCTGACTGATAGCCAACACCGGATGGGTTAGTTGTATCTATGTAGCGTACCGTACGGTATGGGTTATTGAGGTAACCTTCGTCAGCAATGGCTTCAAAGTTAAGTTGCGCGGTTAAGTTGCGAGTTAAAATTTGACTTATGCCTGCGCGAATACGGTACTGCTGGCTTTGTTCTTCAAATTGGTCATCGCCATTGCGGCGTATTTCATTATCACCATATGACACACCAAGACTTAAATTGGTTAAATCGCCAAAGGTATCTTGAGATACATTAACGCTAAAGGATTGTGCGAGGTAATCGTCTTCATCACTCTGGCGGGCATTAAAGGTCATTAAGGTCTTATCGTTGAGGTATTCGACCCCAACTTGGCCTTCATGGCGCTTTTCGCTATATGGACTTGCTGTACTGAGCACATCTACAGAGGCCGAAGAAATGCTATCGAGGTAGTAGTAGCCAGTAAACGCCAATGATTCTGAGGTCTTTTTTCGAAGCAATACCGAAGGACCGTCAATTTTCATCCCGCCGCCTTCATAGCTGTGATAAAGCACATCAGCGCGATCAGGCTCTAGCACTGCTGCTAGGCTGAGTGGCGAGCAGAGAATTAATCCTGTCAGTGTGGCTGTCTTTAATAAGCACTTGAGCATCTTAGTTACAACCACAGCCACCGCCTCCAGTTCCTTCTGCTCCGCGAGCAGACTCACGGGCCTCCAATACATGCGCTACGTGCATATTGGCAATGGGGTGCCTACCAAATCGCATAATAGGATCGGCAAGGTTTTGGCGTTCATAAGGTTTTACCCAAGGTTCTATGTCTAAACTTGAGCAGCCCGATATTATGAATAGTGACGACAGGGCCGTTATGAGCATGAGCATTTTTTTGATTGGATTCATCATAGGGTTACTCTCTGATCAGCTTTTTAATCGCAGCGGCGTATTTTTTCTCGTAACCGTCTTGATAACCTAAGAACACATATCGCACTTTGCCGTCGCGATCGACAATCACAGTCGTTGGCATGGCTTTTACATCGTAGGTCTGAGATAGGCTGTTTGTTTCGTCAAAAAAGATGTCAAAACTTAAATTAAGATCGGCTAGAAAGTCTTTACCTGCTTGGTTTTCTTGCTCAACATTGACGCCCCAAACGGCAACGCCTAAATCTCGATATTTGTCTTCAAGCTTTTGCAGTACTGGCATCTCTTTTCTACAAGGTCCACACCAAGATGCCCAGAAGTTAATCAGGATGATATTGCCGCGCTGCTCAGAGAGTTTAAGGTTCTCACCTTGCATGTTTTTTAAGGTGAAATCTGGTGCCATATCGCCTTCTGATAACGCATTGGCTTGAATCGATACACTTAAAGTAAATAGGGTAAACAGGGCAATGAACCCACGCTTAAATAACATCATTGATAATCCTTTTTTTCTTACTATTTAATTTTTGTTTAACTCTTTTTCGAGCTAGGTTGTGACCAACGGCTATAGATTAAAAATAAACAGCAATACCGGTAGAAAAGGTTAAATTGTGCGTCGTTTTTGATGAGCCTGTTATTTGAGTGTCAAAGATGTAGTCACTCATCGCCAGATCCCATGCAACCCAGTCATTGAGAAAAACACGGTAGTTAGCGGTTAAGTTCACCGTAAATTGTTCATCACCGGCAAACTCAGTGTTACCACCACCGACTTCAATGGAGAACACACTGTTAAAGACTAAATCTTCACTGAAAAATATTTCACCAGGCAGAAGGTTATAACCAATATTGAGGCCGTAGTAGGTCATTTCGCGCTCTTCATCTGTCAGTAAAGGCGCGGTATGAGCAAGCTTCTCAAAACTGGTATATCCGCCTTCAGCGACTGCATATCTGCCTTTGACATAAAAGTGTTCACTGATGTGATACCCCAGATGTGCACTAATCCAAGGGCTATTTTCAAAGTCCTCAATTGACATCAAGCCACCTTGAATACCGACCTCGAAATTTTCGGTATCCAATACATCATCGAGTACTTCGCGGCGCTCAACATCGGCTTTAACTCCGACGGTATTTGATTGGCTAGCTTCAGCTGAAAGTGCAATGGCGCTATAGCCCATGCCTAAAGTGACGATACTTAGGGTTAAACAAGATTTAATTGCGTTTTTTACCATGGTATTAATGCTTATTTTTGTTGTTATCGCTGTTTTCATCATTGCCTTCATTATTCCCATGCCCATTAGAAAAAGACGCTAAAGCCGACTTTCCAAGATTGAAGTTGTTCATTTTCATCTCTGTCGGTTAAGGCCAACGAGAGTTTATATTCGGCGCGTAAGATAAAGTTACGTGCGAGATGGTATTTAACCCCAGCCGCTGCACTCATTAAGGTGCTTTGACGTGATTCAGAATCCGCGATAACACTGTGAGGCTTAGTGTTGATAATGCCGCCACCTATGCCAATGTAAGGGACCAAGGTAAATTCAGGAAAAGGATGGCTGTAAAGCATGGCTTCAAATAAGTCACTATCAGAAATGCTACCTAAGGCTTTACCTGCAGATATTTCAGCACTAAAAACAGGGGTGAAAACATAGCCTAAGTGCACGTTATAAAAGTTAGCGCCTTCAAGGTCGCCATACATTACGCCCGATTCCCAGTCTCTTTGCATAAAGGCTTCAGTGCCAATGACATGCTGGTTAACCGCTTCACCATGTTGGCTGAGTCCGCGTAAGTCATCTTCATGAAACCAACCTTCAATGCCACGCTTATCACGGACTTTGAGCCAAGATGTTCGTTTGAGTAGTACACTGACCTGTTCATGTTGCTCAACAACATGTACGACGGGATAGCCTGCACTTGGGCCTGAATGAAGCTCAACAAAGGGAACATCAATGGTTAACTGCGCCGCCGAGGATTCAGCGTGAGCAAGGTTGGAGTTCAATAACGTTAAACAGAGTAATGTACCTGCCAACATGAACTTGAATGGGCAGGCGAAATTAAACATAGTTTCCTTTTTGTAACATCATCAGTCCTTGTTTATTGTTGTTTTTATTTGGCTTTTAACTTTGTTGTTATCAAGGTTTTTCTTATCAAGCCGTCTCTTACCAAGGTTGCTCTTATTATGGCGGCTGTTATCAAAAGCCTTTTCGACTAATCTTGAGCGTAAAAAGGAGTGTTGTAATACTGAGCTCCAATATCTATCCATTCGCTTAATAATTTAAGTTCGTCGGCTGTCAGCATATTTTGATGGGTTTCATCATTCATGGTATTAAAAAACCTGCTACTGGCTCTGGCACCATTAGTCGAGATAATTGCTGGTACATTCACTGTGGTTAATACAGGAATTGGATTACCTTCGGCATCGAGTATCAATTCACCATCGGCATCCAGTTGATAAACCACGTTACCATCGGCATCTAGCACTTCGACTAGTTTGTCGATAACGATCCCATCCACTTCTTCTTGTTCGACATCATTAAAAAATAACTCACGATAACTCGTTAGGTGAGCGATTTGATCTATTGATGGAGCTGCAATCAATTCAAGCTGACCAGCTGGCACCTGGGCAAGGTTATTATCATCGACATTGCTATGGCACACGGTGCAAGTGTTATCCGCAAGGACCTCTAAGGTGTCTTCGTCTATGGCTAAACGAGGTAAATCCCAAAGGGGCTGAATATGTTCTTCATAGTTGATTTGAATGCGGCAATATGGGGTCCAATTATTAAAACATTCACTGCCATTTGGTGCAGGGGTTGTTAAGTTTTCATAACTCAGATTCATACTCGGGTTTGGCGCTGAGATAGCTGGATTAGTCCAAATATCATCGTAACGTAGGCTCGCCGATAGCTCTGCAATGCCATTGACCATAGCATCGGCCTGCGCCATGGTTTGACCTTGTATTGGAATAATATTGCTGCTGGCATTAGGGTATGCAGAGCCACCAACCGCCCCTGTGTTAATGCTGTCTGCTTGGGCACCATAACGGCCATGAGGTAATTGGCTGTTAGCCGTGTGACAACCCATACATTGCAGGGTTTCACCGGCTTGTAAACTTATCCATTGGCTGTGGCGACCACCAATGCGTTGGCCGTTGCTATCTAAGACACTGATGGCTAATGGCACATTTGCAGGGACTTTAATTTTCACTGAGCCGTCTGGCTGAATTGGGGTGTAGCCAATAACTTCGCGCATTAATTGATTTCGGCTGCGGCCAAAATCGGTATTGGCAATATCACGAACTTCATCTGGTGGCATAGGTACGCCGCGGACGACTTTTAAAAAGCGCGCTGGTAATTCACTGGCTGGGGTTAATGAAGGATCGCTTAATCGACTAATACCGCCTTGATTACTGCTGCTGTCTTGACCATCAAAATCATATACGCTGCGAATGTGAATTGCCGCAGCGAGTTCTTCGTGCAACTGTGGATCAAGTTCATTACCAATCACTTGGTTGGCGATAAAGGCTTTAGGTTGCGATGACGGCTGCATCACTAACGCTTCAGTAATCACTTTACCTTCTTCGCTATTGGCGACTAACTGCTGAGTACCGTCGGCATCGTTAAGTAGCCAAAGTTCATATAAGGGATCGGCAAGTGCTAAGGTTTGATCCAGTAACTGTTCATCAGTTAATTGACCACATGCACGGATTTGTTCTTCAACAACAACCCGACAAAGATCCCAACTCAATAAATAACGTTGGCTGTTATCAGGTAATGGATATAAATGAGTTAAGCGCCCAGAAGGTGATAGCGCGTCTGCGAAGTTAAATTTAAAATCAAAACTGAGCGGTAAATCGTTTATGGCATTGTTAGTTGTGTTGTCGGTTTCGCCCGATACCGCAGTGGCTTGCTGGTTATCAATATACTCATCGATATTAATTGTCACAGGCCTTTTTTGATAACTCATTTCATCCTGTGATGACAGCAGCATAAGTATATTGCCATTTGGTAATTGCTGCGGTTTAACAAACTCAATTTGTTCATCTTGCTCATCGAGAGTCATCTGATGAGAATGCCAGCCAAACATTAATTCATTCTCGGTGCCATCTGGATTCATTTTGTAGAGGTTAATACCATGGTCGCCACCCATGTCATCCCAACGGCTATAGAGGATTTGACCATCTTGCAATACCAGTGGGTAGAAATCATGACTAAGATTGAAGGTCAGTTGCTCAATACCGCTACCATCATCGTTCATTAAATGGATGTTGAACGTTTCGTTATCGCGGCTTTCATCGAGAGCGGTGTATTGCGGTTTACCTTCATCGAGTAAAATGGCTCGTGATAAGCGCTGGCGGGTTGAGGCAAATATAATCCGTCCATCAGGGAGAAAGGATGCCATCAAATCATCACCTTGTTCGGCGGTCGTATCACTGTCTATTAATCGGGTCAGTGATTGGTCTGATAATTGGTAACGCCATATATTCCAACTTGGTTGCTCATCTTCGTCGGCATCAGCAATTTCTGGCGCGCGAATAGAGACTAAAAATTGTTGACCATCATCAGATACTGATAAATCACGAATATCTATGCGTTGGATAGTATCAGGATCTTCGGTGATTAAATCGGCAAAAAGTTCGGCGGTGATATTGGTAACGGGTGAGTCAGTAAACGCATTTCGTTTTACAAATAATTGTGCGCCAGGATTAAATTGGCTTGGGTTTCTACTTTGAAAACTAGCGGATTCTGGGTTGTCATCACTGGGCTGGGTAATGAGATCGCGCTGAATGTAAACCACAGGGTATTCAACTAAAACAGGATCAGGCTGTTCATCCTTAAGCGCAGTATCCGTGTTACAACCGCTAACAAGAAGAAACGCCATTAATGCTTGATAAATAGAAGCTTTATAGCGTAAAACTTTATTGTCAAAAGTTTTACGGCCTAATCCCTTTAAGCCGAAAAATGGCTTCATTTATTACCCTTAATATATAATTGTTATTATTGTTATCGTTACATAGTTAAAATGTAATAACTCTTGACATTATTGCCGCCTAGTCTCAGTGTTTCAATACTTTTTAATAAAAATTATTTTGCCAAGTAAAAAATAAAGTTAACAAAAATAAAAACAACAAGCTTTATGATTCCCGAAATACTTATCATTGTCTGCGTTTTTATAACTCTGCCGCTTAAGGCGTTTGTTGGCTGAAATAACGACAAGGAGACAGTATGAAGAGGCAACTTTGTACGGTGAAAAGTCAACGATTTTCAAATAAATTCAATGTGCTAAGAACGCAATTAACACTGAATAAAACCCGAGCCTTTTTGCATAAATTAACACTAGGTTCAATAATTGTTTTTGCTCCTTTGTCTCATGCTGGGACGTTAGAGCAAGCTAAGCAATTACATGATCGTATCGCCGGTGTTCCCGCATCTGAACAAACTCTCAATGATATAGCGCAATTACTCGGCGATAGTAAACCGATAGAAGCGGCTTATTTAGCAATGGAAACCCCAGCTTTTTATTCCACGACCTTAAAATTGTTCGCCACCCCCTGGACTAATATCGATCAAGACAGTTTTGCACCACTAAATGATTACAGTGCAACTGTAATTGGTGCGGTACGAGATGACGTTGATTTCAGGCAGGTACTGCAAGCCGATATGGTGTATGTGGGGAAGAACAGCCTTAATTTACCAGCCTATAGCACCAGTAATAACCAACATTACCAATCATTAGAAGATCAGTTTATTGATTTAAAAGATGGCTTGGAGCGAACCAGTCAGTCTAGCTTAAATGGTTTGCCAAGTGATGCTACAGCAGGCGTACTAACCAGTAGAGCGGCTGCCAAAGCATTCTTTTATTTAGGTACAAACAGAGCCATGGTGCGTTTTACCTTAATGAATCATTTGTGCACTGATTTAGAACCCCTAAAAGATAATACCCGTTCACCTGATAGAATTCGCCAAGATGTTAGCCGCAGCCCTGGTGGCGATAGTCGCTTATTTATCAATAACTGTTTAGGTTGCCACAGTGGCATGGATCCATTAGCTCAAGCGTTTGCATTTTATCAATATGATTTTAACCTTGAAGCCGATCCGGTTGGTGATAATGGGGCTATTGCTTACAACCAAAGTGGCCAAGTTGACCCCGATACAGGCACCAGAGTGCAAGGTAAATACCATATTAACTCGACCAGTTTCCCTTTCGGTTATGTCACTGAAGATGATGAATGGCATAACTATTGGCGTGAGGGGGTTAACCAAAAGCTTGGCTGGGATGAAACCCTTGAAGGTAAAGGCTTTGGTGCTAAGTCATTAGGTGAGGAGTTTGCTAATAGCCAAGCTTTCGCTCAGTGCCAAGTAAAGAAAGTATTTAAAACCGTGTGCTTACGAGATGCAGAGTCCAATGAGGATATTAACCAAATTGCGGCGACCACTGAGTCTTTTCAACAAAACTCATATCAACTTAAGCGTGTATTCGCTGAAGTTGGCAACTACTGCATGGGAGAGTAACGGTGAAATTATCTCAAAAAACCTTATCTAGCCTCTCGGTGCTGAGTTTATGTTTAACCCTCACGGCATGTGGCGGCGGTGACGTAGAAAGTAATCCGCCTCAACAGCAAGAACCAGACTCTGGCGTGTATACCGGTCCTGCACCTGCCACTGAAGATATTCAAAAATATAAAGTCTCATTGTGGGACAATATCTCAACTCAAAATCGCTGTGGAGCCTGTCATACTGAAGGTAATCAAGCGCCATATTTTGCCAGTCGAGAAGACGTTAACGACGCGTATGCTGCGACTAATCCGCTGGTTGACTTAACTGATCCTGCTTCATCTCGCTTAGTTGAAAAAGTGGCTGGTGGCCATAATTGTTGGTTAGACAGTGATAGTGCCTGTGGTGAAACCATGACTTCGTGGATCAAATTGTGGTCAGATGAACGGGTCAGTAGCGCCAATACCATTGAGTTAACTGCGCCAGTCATTCGAGAGCCAGGTGCAAGCAAAAGTTTTCCAGATGACAGTGCGCTATTTAGCCAACATGTTTACCCCATTGTTAGTCAGTACTGCGTTGATTGTCATAACGAAGGAGCGACTTTTGCTCAGTCGCCTTTCTTTGCCAGTAACGATATAGCTCAAGCTTACGAGTCGGCTAAAAATGTCATCAACATCGATGAGCCATCTCAGTCTCGATTAGTGGTTCGTTTAGGCAGTGAGTTTCATAACTGTTGGACAAATTGCCAAGAAAATAGCAATGAAATGCTTGCGGCTGTTACAGCGATGAGTGATGCAATTGCTGTCGATGAAATTTCACCAGAAATGGTGGTGTCTAAATCACTACGCTTAACGGATGGTATTACCGCTTCAAGTGGTGGTCGATTTGAAACGGATGTCATTGCCTTATACCAGTTCAAAACTGGCGAAGGTTCTACTGCATACGATACCTCTGGTATCGCGCCAGAAGCGAATTTATCGCTGACGGGTGATGTTGAATGGCTCGGCAGTTGGGGCTTATCTTTTACTAATGGTAAAGCGCAGGCTAGTACCGCCAACAGTAAGAAACTCCATGATTTAATCACCTCAACTGGTGAGTTTTCAGTTGAAGCTTGGGTCACACCAAATAATGTCACCCAAGAAGGGCCTGCAAGAATCGTCACTTATTCAGCAGGTGATGATGCACGTAACTTCACATTAGGCCAGAGCCAATATAACTATGACTTTATGCTGCGCACTGAAGCTTCAAGCACCAATGGCGAACCAGCCTTAAGTACGCCAGATGCCGATGAAGTGTTGCAAGCGACACTGCAGCATGTGGTATTAACTTATAACGCTACAGAAGGGCGAAAAATTTACGTCAATGGCAACTTAATTGAAGTGGCTGATGAAGATATTGCGCCGTTGGCATCTTGGGATGACAGCTTTGCGTTGATTTTAGGACGAGAGGCTTCAAACCAACATGTCTGGCAGGGTGATATTCGTTTGTTGGCGATTTATAACCGCGTACTAGAGCAAGAACAAATCAGCCAAAACTATGATGTTGGTGTAGGCGAGAAATTCTTCTTGCTGTTCTCGGTAAGTCATTTAATTGATTTACCCAATACCTATGTGATGTTTGAAGTCAGCCAATTTGATAATTACAGCTATTTATTTACTGGCGCTTCATTGGTGAATATCGATGGGACGCCAGTGGCTGAAGCATTTGATATGCGTTCAGTTCGTATCGGGATTAATGGTAAAGAAAGTGCCCAAGGACAAGCTTATTCTAACGTAGATTTAGCCATTGAAAGCGGTCAGGCGTTAGCTGAACCTATGTCGCTGTCGGCATTAGGCACTATTATTGGTCTCGAAAAAGGTGCCAGTCAGGATGAGTTTTTCCTCACTTTTGAACAAATCGGTGAACATGAAAATGTGGTTGTGCCTGGCGTGATAATCACACCTGATGAGTTACCCGCAAGTACTGAAACCGCGCAAATAGGCTTAAGAAACTTTGCTGAAATTAACCACTCAATGAGTGAGTTAACTGGTGTACCTCAGCAAACAACCAAAGTGTTTGATACCTATGCGCTAGTAAAAAGCCAACTGCCGAGTGTCGAAAATATCGATACCTTTATTTCTGCACAGCAAATGGGTGTGACGCAACTGGCAATTGCCTATTGTGATGTCGCCATTGATGACGATAGCTTACGCAGCGCTTGGTTCCCTGATATTGACTTCATGCAAGAGCCAAACGTGGCATTAAGCAGCGCAGAAAGACCTAACTTGCTCACCCCGTTAATTGGTCAACTTATGCCGTTGAATTTATCGAGTCAGCCAGATGCTAACTTGGTTTATAACGAGCTGGATTCACTCGTCAGTAATTTGTCTGTGTGTGGCACAAACTGTAATGCAGAGCGAACCCAAACTATTGCTAAAGCATCATGTGCAGCAGTGTTGGCAAGTGCTGTGATGTTGATTCAATAGGAGCGTAATGATGATAAAAATACCCACACAGATTACGACGTTTCCAATATTGAATATCGACAATCAAGCGGCGGCAAAAAAGAGTTTAAAAGGACTTCAACATGACTAAACGTACTCATCTTCACCCTGACAGTCCTTTATTGTTTTCCGATCATCGTAAACCCATGACTCGCCGTGAGTTTATCTCAACGGGCCTGGCAAAAGGTGGCCAAGTGGTCGCGGGTTTATCATTAATGAGCATGTTTGCTAACCCAAACCAAGCCAATGCTGCGTTGTCTTCTGACTTAGAAGCACTGCGAGACTCATGCGGTATTAGCGTACAAGGGGCGGGTAAAATTCCGTTTATCAGTTTCGATTTAGCGGGCGGCGCCAATATTGCTGGCTCAAATGTGCTGGT
This sequence comes from Shewanella sp. 10N.286.52.B9, assembly GCF_002873635.1. Taxonomy (NCBI): domain Bacteria; kingdom Pseudomonadati; phylum Pseudomonadota; class Gammaproteobacteria; order Alteromonadales; family Shewanellaceae; genus Shewanella; species Shewanella sp. 10N.286.52.B9. Next base: position 2,373 of record NZ_MCTY01000215.1, on the reverse strand, counting down.
TGGTGGTGCAGGAGGTCAGCAAGATTTCTTATCGACAGCAGGCTATAACAAGCTGGGTTTACCTGGTGATATGGCGCCATCGATTGCAAACCCTGATGTTGGTATGTCTGATTTTATTAACACTGATTTAGGGCTCGCGTTCCACTCTGATTCAGCGTTTTTACGTGGCATATTGGAAAAGGTGTCAGCCGATACCGCATCACGGATTAATGGTGCGGTGATCCCTTGTCGTTCTGATAACGATACGGGTAATAACCCACATAATCCTATGTATGCTATTGCGGCGGCTGGTGCTAACGGCTCGCTGATGCCACTCATTGGCTCGCGCAGCACTGACTCTGGTGGCAACTCAATGGCAGCGGCTAATTTTGTCGATTTGAGCATGCGGCCAACTAAAATCGATCGACCGTCTGATGTGACAGGGCTTGTGGATGTGGGGGATTTGTTTAACTTGTTATCTCAGCGCGATGCCGTAACGGTAATGGAAAGCATCCAGCGCATTAGCGCCCAGAAAATGGCCTCGGTGAACACTCAAGTGACTCGTGATGATGTGATTAAAGACTTAGTCAATTGTGGCTATGTGAAAAGTGCTGATTTAGCCGATCGTTTTGGTGATCCTTCGACGCTTAACCCTGTGTTAGATCCTGACATTGTGGGCCCAAGCGGTATCTTTACCATTAATGAATTTGATTCAGAATCAGAGTTCCAAAAAACCGCTTCTATTATGAAACTGGTGGTTAATGGATTCTCTGGTGCTGGCACTGTCACTATGGGTGGTTTTGACTATCACACAGGTGAGCGTGGTACCGGTGAGTTACGAGATTTACGCGCAGGGCGTTGTATGGGCGCATGTTTGGAATATGCCGCTCGTCGCAATCAACCTTTGATGATGTATGTATTCAGTGATGGCTCGGTTGCCAGTAATGGCCGCATCGATGACTCAATGGAAGGACGAGGCAAGGGCGAATGGACGGGAGATAACTCATCTACAGGTGCATCTTTCTTCTTGGTGTATAACCCAGCGGGTAAGCCACAATTGATGGGCGCAAGTGCTGATCAAATGGCACAAAACCAACAAATCGGCTTTATGCGCTCTGATGCCTCAGTGGATACCGCATCAGCCCCATCGGCAAATAACGTGAACTTGCTGGTGGATACGGTGTTGCTTAACTACATGGCACTGCATGGTGAACAAGGCCAGTTCAATATGGTGGCACCAAGACAAGGTTTGGGCAACAGTGCGATGTTAGATTCGCTAACAGCGTTTCAACCGATAGTTTGATTAAAATATAAGTTTATTTTGCTGGTTAAATTGAAAGGCTCAGAGATTTTCTCTGAGCTTTTTTGTTTTTATATTTGTTTTTAACTTTGTTTTTAAATTTAACTAAAATCAGAATCAAAGTCGTGGCGCTTCGCCCACACCCGACGAAAGGGAAACAACAGCATTTCCCTTCTCGACATCCCTTGCCGCCCCAACGAAATTACTCTTTCAAAGCGAGTAAGCTTCATGCTTATTCGAAAATAGCTAACGCTTCCGATAGGCCATCCATGGCCAAACGAAAGCTAGCCTGACGTCCTGTCAGGCTTACGCCATTTTCTTCAACACATTTCAGCAATTTCAATGGGGAACATCAAGCCTGCAACTTCGGTTGTAGTTCCAAATTTTTTTGAAGTTAATTTTATTTGTTTTTTAATGCTTTTGATCTCCTTTGAATATTCAATTCGAATTGAGGTAAGTAAGAAAATCGCGTGAGTCCAGACAGGGATGTCTGGCTAGCTTTCGAGGGGAAGGGACGCCCCATCGGAAGCGTTAGCGATTTTTGCAGCTTAGTGAGGCAGGCTCAAAATATAGGCTAAAGCTGGATGATTCTCCGTTGGAAATTTTGCTTTTTAAATTTCGCCGGAGCGGCGAGGGTGATGCAAGAGGGAGTTGCCGTCCACTCCCTTTTGCTCTGGTGTGGGCGAAGCGCCACGATGTTGAACTTAACCCAAACGAAGTTTGGAAATTAAGCAATCAAATATGGATACTCGTTTATTTAATATAACTTTGATAGAGTGCTTATTAATCAATAGCTTTGCTTTAGTAAGCTATAAATGTTTAGTTCAATAAATGTGTACAATACAAATGTTAGTAATACAAGGAAGTGTATGAAGTTAATCGACTATTCTCAATATTCAATTGATGAGCTATTAGACGTAAAAAGGAGCATTGACCCTAATAGTGAAAATTTTGAGTCTTTGCTGAATGAGTTATCTAGCAGAAAGGAAGAAGTTGCAGCTCATCAAGTTAAAGCAAAACAGAAAGAGCTTAATATTGCTGAAAATAGAGTGCTAATCATTGGCTACCTTCAAGGAGGGTGTAACAGATTCTGT
>NZ_MCTY01000214.1:0-912 GCF_002873635.1 Shewanella sp. 10N.286.52.B9 | reverse complement strand
CAAAATTAGTTACAGTCTCTATAAAGCACTATGTTAATGAGTGCTTTAATCAATTATTCTAAACAACAGTGAAACCACAATCCTTTAGCTGCTCTAGCTATGTAATTCACAGACACCACTAACAATTGTTTATAGCAAAAAAATCATAATAGATATCAGCCACTAACTCATGTTCACTATTATCCTAAAAGCGAACAACAATAGCCTTCTTAATCCAGATTAAGCGCTTGGCGCTATTTAGCTGCGGATAAGTATTTCGCGTTTCATGTTTGTATAAAGTGTTGCTTTATAACCACAGACATTACCCCCTACTTTTACATGGGGATTCGTCCACACTCACCACTCACCACTCACCACTCACCACTCACCACTCACCACTTACCACTTACCACTTACCACTTACCACTTACCACTTACCACTTACCACTTACGATATTATCTAGCAGCTAATAACTCAAGTTATCAGCGTTAGGATTTATTCTTTTTGCCCCAATACGAAAAAAGCCCTGACTGTTAAGTCAGGGCTTTAACGACTCTCTTACGAGAGATATTAGGCGCTTGGCGATGATCTACTTTCACATGGGCATTCGCCCACACTCACCGCTCACGCTGATATGTTGCAGCTAATGACTCAAGTTATCAGCGTTAGGATTTATTCTTTTGCCCCAAAGACGAAAAAAGCCATGACTGTAAAATCAGGGCTTTATCGACTCACTATCGAGAGATATTAGGCACTTGGGGTTGTTCAGCTGCGGATAAATATTTCGCGTTCCATGTCTGTATAAAGCGTTGCTTTATAACCACAGACATTACACCCTAGTTTCACATGGGCATTCGTCCACACTCACCGCTCACGCTGATATGTTGCAGCTAATAACTCAAATTATCAGCATTAGGATTTATTCTTTTTGC
>NZ_MCTY01000213.1:0-3019 GCF_002873635.1 Shewanella sp. 10N.286.52.B9 | reverse complement strand
AATGTTCAGGCCTTCACCATATCCCATCCATTACGATGGGCGTTGGGCTACTATGCCGTCTGCTGACTTCTGCTTAATCACACGCCGAGTTACCCCGTCATGCGCTATCGGTTTCCATCTGATTCGCTCTTTTCAGTCGATGGCGCTGAAAAGCCAAGGCACTTATAAACCAGAGCCTTACTGGTTAATTACCGATCGCGTGTTAAGTAGATCTCCCCAGATAAGAACATGAACTTTCTTTGCACTGCTGCATCATTTACGGTGGCCATTAGATCACGTGGTTTCGTCGTCTTGTGCCAACTCACCTCTAGCCTACGCCTCATATGATGTTCTTGTTCATCAGCTCGCCTGTTGCCGATAAAAAAGTGCTAGCGGCTTCCTCCAGACCAATCCTCGCGGATAAGCCCTTGCCATTCGCTAGTAGTTAACGTTTAATAACAGTATGTTATTCTCTTTTAGAAAGAGTAACGGTGATCTTCCTACAGAGGACTTTCACCTCATTAGTTCATGCCCATGCTGGGCGTACACAAGAGCATTTAAACGGAATTAAAACAGTTTGCCATGTTTCGTTCCTCAACAAGTTTGGCAAACAATTTTAGTCCGCTTAATGTGGGCGTTATACGGTAATTCGAGCATTGCTCTGCATAGGTAATTATATTAATGAGAAAGGGAATATTCGTTGAAAAAAATTGATCTCCATTTGCATACAGTCCCTACATTTAGTGATGCGCACTTTGAATTTTCATTGGATAAGCTAAATGAATACGTTACGGTGACAGAGCTTGATGCTATTGCTATAACGAACCACGATGTTTTCGATCTCGCACAATTTCAAGAGATTCAAAAAGCCTTGGATTGCATAGTATTCCCAGGCATTGAAATTTATGTTGATAATGGTCATATCCTTCTCATTTCAGAGAATGAAAACTTAGATGATTTTCAACTTAAAGCTAATAAAGTATCTGAAAAAATAAAGAAGGCGGGAGATAATATAAATGTCGAAGAATTAATTCAGATATTTGGAAATCTTAATGATTATTTAATTATTCCTCACTACCAGAAAAAACCATCCATATCAAAAGACACCTTTGAACAACTACGCGCCTTCATAGATGCAGGAGAGGTTGACAGTCCAAAGAAATTTGTTCGAATGGCAAAGGATGATAATGAAATAACTCCTGTGTTATTTAGTGATGTAAGAATTAAAGAAGGTTTACGTAAGTTCCCCCCAAGGCAAACCTATATTGATTGTGGTGAATTAACAATAAGTGCAATCAAGCATAGTTTGAGTGATAGGAGCAAAGTTGCTTTATCAAAATCTGATGGAAATAAACTGTTCCAGATATTTGATGATGGTCAACAACTTTCTACTGGTTTGAATATTGTTCTCGGGGCAAGATCTTCTGGCAAAACTGTGACTTTAAATCGGATCAATGAGGAATGTAAAAACGTAAAGTATATTCCTCAATTTTCACTAGTGCAGAGAGATGATTCCAACTATGAAAAAGAATTCAATGAAGGTGTAGCTCGAAAGAAAAGCAATTTTGTTGACAAGCACTTAGCCCCTTTTAAAGCAGTATTAGATGATGTAAGTACCATAGATCTTATTACTAATCGACGCAAAGTGGATGAGTACCTTGAAACTCTAATGAAACAAGCAGAAGAGGTTAGTAAACGAGATGCTTTCTCTAAAGTTACTCTATTTAACGAGTCACAATTTGAAATAAGTGAAGAGACAGGACTTACTGACCTCATAACCTCTGTTCGACTATTAATTGAAAATATTGAGTACAGAGATGTAATTGATAAACATATAAATGTTGTTGATTTGAAGGCTCTAGCATGTGAGTTAATAGAATCTCTTTGGGAAAAAACACTTAGCACAAAGAAGAAAAACGTTGTTAATGAGGCAGTACGGGATGTAAAAAGTAAACTCAAACTTCGGTCTTCTAGCACACAAGTGAAAGATGTTGATTTGTACAAAGTAATGATTGAACATCAAAAGGCTTTGAAATTTAATCTAATTGCCAAACAACTACAGACTGAAAAAATTATTCATGAAGAAAACATTCAAGGCTTTAAAGTTGTTTGTAAGCAGCGAGCTTTTAACGGGGCTGGCGAAGTTAAAAATGTAAGTGGTAAGAAAGTCGCCTTTACTAGTGCCTACAAAGAATACTCTTCCCCATATAAATATCTTCTTGAGTTAAAAAACAATGAGGCGTTAACTCCTTCTGAGTTCTATAAATACTTTGCATGCATTGAATATGAAATTCTTAACAAAGATGGCTTTAAAGTATCAGGTGGCGAAAGATCAGAATTCAGACTGCTTCAAGAAATTAAGGATGCTCAAAACTATGACTACTTATTAATTGATGAACCCGAGTCTTCTTTTGACAACGTTTTTTTGAAAGGAGAAGTGAATCAAATATTGAAAGAGCTCTCACAAACTATGCCTATAGTTGTGGTAACACACAACAGCACCGTTGGAGCATCTATTAAGGCTGATTATGTAGTTTATACATCCAAAGAAGTTGAAAATGGTGAAATTGTATATCGAAGATATTCTGGGCACCCATCCGTTAAAGAGTTAAGTACTGTTGATGGAATAAAAATGGATAACTTCAAAGTGACTATAGACTCATTAGAAGCTGGTGAAACAGCATATACAGAAAGAAAGAGTGGTTATGAAAGCATTAAAAATTGAAAATTCTCAGGGATTCTTTTTGAAAGAAGACGGTAATTATGAATCTTTAGATAAATTAGATAAAACGATATTACTTCAACTAGTTAACATCGCTTTGGAAGATGATTACGTAATTGATGAATATGATGAATCTATACTTAAGAACCAAGCTCATCAAATCATTTACAAAAGTATTAGCGAAAAGCTTAATGATTTACATCTAAGGCGGCAACAGTTTCGTGATACTTCAGAAAACCTATACCTAGAAGAATATGAGAAATATAAGGCTCAGAGATGAACTAATGAGTTTAAAACCGTATAACAGATAAGGATAGG